>JAUVFY010000050.1 GCA_030594025.1 Deltaproteobacteria bacterium
GAAGAGAGTGTGGATAGGATCCGAAACATCGCGAGGTTCTTTGAAATCACAACCCACATCGAGAACACCCTTTCCATAAGGAAGGTCTACGTCCTCGTCGAGCACCTCACACTTCTCATGGAGGCAGGTGACGACCCGGCGACCGTAGAGACAGACCCGGACGCGGACTGTGTCCAGGTACTTACCGTGCACAAGGCAAAGGGTCTCGAGTTCCCGGTCGTGTTCATGGTGGGGCTGGTCGGAGAGAGGTTTCCCAGGCGGGAGAGAAAAGAGACCATCTCGGTAGCGGACGAGCTCGTAAAGGAGGTGCTCCCTTCCGGGGATTTTCACTTGCAGGAAGAAAGAAGGCTCTTCTACGTAGGTATGACGAGGGCCGCCGACGAGCTTTTCCTGACGAGTGCGGCGGACTACGGAGGGGTGAGGGCCAAGAAGGTGAGCCCTTTTGTACTTGAGGCCCTGGACACCCCGAAGGCTGCCCCTCCCATAAAGTCCACCCCGACGGAGACCATCGAGAGGTTCGCCCCGCCCCCCGGGCCGCACTTGAAAGACGAGCCTCTACCCGAGGACGCGGTCCTCCACCTGAGCTACTACCAGATAGACGATTACCTTACCTGCCCGCACAAGTACATGTTCGTGCACGTTCTTAAGGTCCCGCTCCTTCCCCATCACACCATAATGTACGGAAAGGCCATGCACGAGGCGATAAAGATTTATTTCAGAAGGAAGATGGAAAATCTCCCCTTCACAGAAAGCGAGCTCATCGACATCTTCAAGGCCTCGTGGAGGAGCGAGGGGTTTGTATCCAGGGAGCACGAACAGGCACGGTGGAAAGCGGGACGAGAGGCGCTAAGGGGTTTCCTCGAGCGTGAGAGTGAAGGGGGCATAACCCCTTCGGTGGTGGAAAGGGACTTTCACGTCGAGCTCGGCAAAAACATACTCGTGGGCAGGTGGGACCTCATAGAGGAAAGAGAGGACGGCCCTTATATTATAGATTTTAAGACCTCGGACGTGAGGGAAAAGAAGAAGGCCGACAGGAGAACCAGGGAGTCCGTACAGCTAAGGCTCTACTCGCTTGCCTTCATGGAGTGTTTAAAGAGGTTGCCTGCGGGCGTGGAGCTCCATTTTGTCGAGTCCGGCATCGTGGGCTCGGCCGCCTTTAAAAAGAAGGACATGGAAAAGACCGTCGCCCTCGTAGAGCA
The DNA here is from genome assembly GCA_030594025.1 of Deltaproteobacteria bacterium. Lineage (GTDB taxonomy): Bacteria > Desulfobacterota > GWC2-55-46 > GWC2-55-46 > JAUVFY01 > JAUVFY01. The sequence goes on from JAUVFY010000050.1 coordinate 1,200, forward strand.
GGTCTCGAGCGGCATAAGAAAGAGGGACTTTGAACCGAGACCGGGCTACAACGACTGCAACTGGTGCGCATTCAACAACATATGTCCGGAGAGGGCCATAAGGGCCGCCCGTTCTTGAAGGTTTAAGCCGAAGGTCTTTGGAAATGCCTTTGATTGTGGTTCCAAGGGCTACGAGCGACGGATTTTACAGATTACCGTTCGGAAGCACATTTTAAAGGCTCACCCTGACGACCGTCTTGACGTTACCCCTGGCGTTAAAATCACCCACAACTTCCATCTTCTTAGGCTTCAGTAGTTTTTTAAGGTCGTTGAATATCTTGTTGGTCGCCGCCTCGTGGGAGATGGGCTTGTCCCTGAACGAGTTCAGATAGAGTTTTAGCGACCTGAGCTCCACTATCTTTTTGTTCGGCGTGTAGACGAGCCTTATGGTAGCGAAGTCCGGGTAGCCCGAGCGTGGACAGACGCATGTGAACTCTGGGTAGCTTATCTCAACCGTATAGTCCCTTCCTGGCGTGGGGTTCGGCCAGGCCTCAAGCTTCGCCTCCCGTATCGCTTTTTCTCCATACTTTTCTGTCTTGCCCATAATTTTAGAATTCTAACAGTTTAGGGCCCTTGTGTAAAGTTCCCCCACTTGGGGGGAAAGGGGCGGTTGTGGGTAAAACGGTCGACCCGGCAAGGTGGATAAAGCAAAGCGAAAAGGTAATGGTGTTTTAAACGGGGCGAGCAATTTGCTGCTCCGGGGGTTTTAAACTACCAATCTTATTAAGGCGGGGTCTTGAGTTAAATGTTTATCTCAGAGCCTTCGGCCACGGCAAAGCACTCCGTCGTTAAGCCCAGCTCCTTTATAATCTTTTTACAGTCGGCCTCGATGGCGTCCACCCCCGAGTCGTCTCTATCCGGGTCGTGGTGAAAAAGCCCGAGTTTCTTAACTCCGGCGTCCACCGCGAATTTTACCGTGTCCAGGTACATGGAGTGGCCCCAGCCCTCGGTCTGCTTGTACTCGTCCGGCCTGTACTGGGTGTCGTGATAGAGAAGGTCTGCCCCTTCCGCGAACTTGACATAGTCCCCGTAAGAAAGACCCCCTGGGTGGTGGTGTTTGAGTTCGTTGTCAGTGAGGAAGACGAAACTCTTGCCGCTTTGGTCGAACCTGTAGCCGACGCCGTCATTCGGGTGGTTTAAATGGATGGTGGAGATGTTCAGGGAGCCGATACGGAAGTTTTTGTTTTCGATACCGATAAAGTTTATACTCGCGTGTATGTCGTCGAGTTCGACCGGGAAGTAGGGGGGGCTCATGGCCTTCGATATTATGCTCTTTACGGCCTTCTGTGTGGGTTGGGGGCCCCATACGTTCAGGTTGTAGTTCTTTTTATATATGGGTTTAAAGAAGGGAAAGCCCAGGAGGTGGTCCCAGTGGGGGTGGGTAAAGACTATGTTTATTTCACGGCGCTCTTCGTTTATAAGCCTGTTGCCCAGGTTCCTTATACCAGTGCCGGCATCGATTATTACCATATCGTCTTCACCGGCGACTATCTCCAGGCAGGTAGTGTTCCCGCCGTACTTGGTGAATTCCCTGCCCGAGACCGCTATGGAACCCCTCGAACCCCAGCAACGTATAAGCATCTCTGTCCTTTCTTTTCAAGGCATTTTAGCTATTATAACAGATGGGTCTTTTTAGTCAAATAGGGGGTAACTCGTGGGCTTACCACTTTTCGGCCGCCTGCCTTGCGGCCTCAATGACCGTTTTAAGGGGCACTTTTCGTTTTTCGGCGAGGGCCTTGCAGTCTTCGTACTCGGGCTGAAGGTTCACGGGCTTCCCGTCCTTTAAAGAGACCTTTACACGCACGGTGCCCCAGCGGGTCTTTACCTTCACGAGCTTCCTTTCAAGGCACCGCCTTTCTACAGGGTGGCTTCTTACGCCTATCGTGGTTGATTCGGAAAAGACGATATCGAGGAGTTCCCCCCTTTTTTTTTGCTCCGTAAGGATCGTTAATAAAACACCTGGTCGGGATTTTTTCATCTGTACGGGCGTGAAAAATACCTCCAGCGCCCCGGCTTTAAGGAGTCTTTCCATGAGGTGGCCCGCTATCTGGGGGCTCATGTCGTCGATGTTCGTTTCCATCTGGACGAGATTTTCACCTTTTACATCCTCTTCGCCCATAATGATGCGCACCAGGTTGGGCGCTTCTTTAAAATTTTTTCCCCCGATGCCGTAGCCCGTGGCCTCGACCGTCATGGGTGGGATGCCCCCGAAACCTTCGACCAGGGTTTTTATTATCGCGGCCCCTGTGGGTGTGGTTAGCTCTGAGTTTATGGGGGAGGGTACAACGGGCAGGCCACGAGCGAGCTCGAGTGTTGCCGGGGCGGGAACGGGCAGGCGGCCGTGTTCGGTTTTGACCCAGCCAGAGCCCAGCGGGATGGCCGATGAGCGGACCCTGACACTACCGAGGCTCGTAACGGCAACCGCGGTGCCCACTACGTCGACTATTGAATCCACGGCCCCCACCTCGTGGAAGTGTACCTTCTTTAGCGCTACGGCGTGGACCTTGCTTTCGGCCTTTGCGAGGTTTTTAAATATCTCAAGGCTCAACCGTTTTACCTCCGCGGAGAGCCCGCTCTTCTCGATGAGCCTTTTTATGTCCTCGTAGGTCCTCTGGCGGGTGGCTCTGGAGGTCTTTACCCGGAACCTTGTACCCGCAATCCCTTGGCGCCTCTGCCTTGTTGCGGTAATGGTATAGCCCTTTACGGGGAGCTTTCTAAGCTCTTTTTTAATTCTTTCGATATCAACCCCGAGGTCCACGAAGGCCCCGAGGCACATATCCCCGCTTATACCGGTTGGACAGTCGAAGTAGATGGTCTTCATAAGCTATAAAAACTATTCCCTGTTTATAAGGCTCGCCACGTAGGCTGCGCCGAAGCCGTTGTCTATGTTGACTACAGAAATGCCCGAGGCGCAGGAGTTAAGCATTGCCATGAGTGTTGTAAGCCCACCGAGGTTGGCCCCGTAGCCCACGCTCGTCGGCACAGCTATGACCGGACGGGCAACGAGCCCCGAGACAACGCTCGGAAGCGCCCCCTCCATCCCGGCGGCCACTATGAGAACATTCGCCGAAAAGATGTCCCCCTTCCGGTGGAAGAGTCTATGTATGCCGGCAACCCCCACGTCGTAGAGCCTCTTTACGTCGTTTCCCATGGATTCCGCGGTTACAGAGGCTTCTTCGGCGACCGGTATGTCAGAGGTGCCCGCGCATATTACGAGTACCGTACCCTTGCCGGTCTTTTTAATTCGGTGGGACTTTATGAAAACGGTCCTCGCCACCGTGTTATGTGTGGCCTTCGGAAAGGCCCTCTTTATCGCCCTGGCCTTCACACAGTCTACCCTTGTTATAAGGATGTTCTCTTTGCGTGCCTTCATCCTTTTTGCGATTTCCTTTATCTGGGCCGCCGACTTTCCCTCGCCGTATATAACTTCGGGATAACCCTGCCTCAAAGAGCGGTGCGTGTCCAGGGTCGCAAACTCGAGCTCCTCGAAGGGAAGCGTTTTAAGCCTCTCCATGGCCTCGGAGACTTTCATCTCACCTTTTCTTATATCCTCGAGGAGTCTTTTGAGCGTCTTTACGTTCATGCGTGTGTGCCCGGTTATTTTTATCTACTCTCAGTAACGGCCCTTTGTTTTCTCTGCCACCTGGGAGAGATCTACGAGGAAGACCGGTCTTCCGTCGCCCAGTATGCTTATACCGGTCACTCCCCAGAGCTTTGTGAGCGGGGGCATAAGGGGTCTTATATAAGCGTCGAGCTCGTCCGACACATCGTCAACACCGAGGCCAAAAAGTGCCTCCTCTTTGCCGCTCTGACCGTTTGTTTCGTGCACTACCACGACGACTGAATTTTCCCGTTCACCGGATGCGCACTCAAGGCCCAGAGCATTTGCGAGGGTAATGAGCGGTATCTGCCTTTCCTGATACATTATTGTCTTCCCGCTCACAGCTTCCTTTTTAACCTCCAGGACCTTTTCGACCCTGGCGACGGGGATAAAGAAGAATTCCCCGGCTACCGAGACAAGGAGCACCTTCAATATTGATGCGGTCCTGGGAAGCTCCATTACGATCCTGGTCCCCGTGCCCGGGGTGGACTCTATAGCGAGGGATCCACCGAGGCCCTCGACAACGTCCTTTACCACGTCCATACCCACCCCCCTGCCGGAGACGTCCGTTATAGACCCGGCAAGGCTCAGACCCGGCAGGCAGATAAGCATCAAGGCCTCCCCGTCGCTCATTGCTCGGACGCTTTCTTCAGGCATCCCTATGGATAGGGCCTTGTGCCGGAGTCTTTCGCAATCTATCCCCCTTCCGTCGTCTTCTACCTCGATTACAACCCGTTCTTTCCTGCCGACGGCCTTAACCGCTATGGTGCCGAGCTCTGGTTTGCCGGCCTTTTTTCTTTCCTCAGGGTCTTCTATCCCGTGGTCCACGGCATTTCTTATTATGTGGACCAGCGGGTCTCCCATCTTTTCGAGTATTGACCTGTCAAGGCTTATTTCACTACCCTCGATTTTTAGTTCGATTTGCTTACCGTTTTTTCTGGAGATGTCCCTTACTATCCGAGGCAGGTTCTGTGTGAGGTCCTGGAAGGGGAGCATCCTGGAAGTGAGTATGTTCGTACGAAGGGCCTCGATGGTCTTTCCCAGCGAGTATACCTCCTCTTTTAACTCTATCGCGCGTGATTGAGCAGCCAGGGCCTTGAGGCCCGAAAGTACCGTTAAAAGCTCTCCGGTGAGATTCAGCAACTCGTCAAAGACCTTGCCCTCAACCTTCATGATGCTTGAAAGCTTAAGGCCCGCTCCCGATGGGGGCTGGGGTTTAAGGGGTTTTTCTGGGGACTCGTACCCGGCCCTTTGTGCCGCACCTTTTTCGAGCCCACCGGTACTCTGGTTCAACCTTTTTATCAAAGGCTCTATGTCAATATCAATTGCCCGGTCCTCTTCGATCCTCTGCGCCATCTCCTTCAGCACGTCGAGACATTCCAGAAGCACGGAGATCATCTCCTGCGAGGCCACGGTGCTTTTCGTCTGCCTTATACCGTCGAGGAGGTCCTCCTGGGCATGTGTAAGCCTCTTCATGGTCTTATAGCCCATGGCGGCACACAGCCCCTTTACGGAATGGTAATGCCGGAAGAGCTTGTCAACTATAGCTTCCTCCCCGGGGGTCTTCTCAAGCGTAAGAAGCCCTTTTTCTATGCCGGAGAGGTGTTCATAGGTCTCCTGAAGGAAAAGTGATTTGTATTTGGAAGAGTCCATAGAAAATGCTTCGGGGGCAAGTATTTTTAAGAGGATTTTTCTCCCGTGCCGCCGACGGGCCCGAGGTTTTCAATTACATCCAGGACTTCTTCTTCCGTGGGTGGTTTGTTTATATAAGCGCTTGCACCCGCCGCGAGCGCTTCGGTCACAATTGTGCCGTGACCCACAGAGCTTAACATGACGACATGGAGCGGAAGGCCCGAGGAGCAGAGCTTTTTGGCGGCCTCGAGCCCGTCCATCCCCGGCATTACCACGTCCAGTATAACCACGTCAGGTCGGAGCTCCCTGGCCATCTCTATTGCCTCAGTTCCATCTTTGGCGGTACCTACGACCTCAAGGCCGGCCCGCTCCAGCATGTCCTTGATAAAAGTCCTGAAAAATAACTCGTCGTCAGCTATGAGTATCTTCATCTGTTTTTTCTCCTCCTGACAATATGGAAGCTACCTCGTCGTAGAGCGCCGACCAGTTGAAAAATTCTACGGATTTGCCGTCACTTTCAGCCGCAGCAAGCTTTTCCTTCCACATCAAAGATACTTTGCCCTCTCCTATATAAAATCCCAGGAACCTTTTCCCGTCCCGTGCGATGACTATCCATTTCTTCCCTTCACCGACTGGGGCCAGGCCCAGAACCTTCCTCAGGTCTACTACCGCCACTTCCTGGCCTCTTCTCGTTATTATCCCCTTTATAGGGTCTTTCTGCCCGGGGATAAAAAAGACCCTGTCCGCTTCGACCACACCGTCGACCTGGCAAAGACTGAGTGCCAGCCGCCTGCCGTCCAGCTCGAAGACCAGTTTGTTACTACCGGTTTCCATGTCAGTCAATGAGCCAATCCTCGGATACCTTGAACCTGCTGACGAGTGTATTGAGTTGATTTGAGAGTTCCGAGAGCTTTCTGGAAGCCTTCAGGGTCTCCTCGATGGCGGTCCCGTGCCTTTCCACGGCGCTTTCGACCTCTTCGGTGGCGGATAAGTTTTCCCGTGCGATCTTCGCCACCTCCTCGATGGTCTCAACGGACCTCTGGGCCATGTCCTTTTGTTTACTGGTGAGTCCAAGAACAAGGCTCGATTTTTCCGCCACCTCAGATGCATACTCGGTTATATCGCCCAGGATGTCACGGATCTTTCTTATGTCGTCTCTTCCTTCCCTGAGAAAGGAGGTTCCCTCGCTCGCAGAGGAGACAACCCCTTGCACCTCGCCCCTCAAGTCCTTTACTATAAGGTCAACGTCTTCTACGCTCTTGCTTGTGTTGTCGGCGAACCTTCGCACCTCCTCGGCTACGAGAGCGAAGCCTTTGCCGTGTTCTCCGGCCTTGCTCGCCTCGATGGTCGCATTAAGGGCGAGGAGGTCCGTCTGGCGCGAGATATGTGTTATTACGTCGAGTATCTTCGGTATGTCTTCGAGCTTCTCTTCGAGACGCTTTGCCGCGGCCTCGGTCTTCTCTATGCCCTTGAAGATGGTCTCCATCTTTTCTATCGCGCTCGTTGCGGTGTTGGCGCCCCTTTGCACCATGGAGTTGACCTTCTGAGAGGAGTTAGCCGTATCAGTAACCTTGGTGGCCACTTCGTCGGCAAGCCCTGCCATATCCTTTACGGTCTTTGATGTGCTGTCGACGTGGCTTGCCTGCTCAAGTGCACCGTCGAATATCCTGGACGTGCCGTTTATTACATCCCTCGAGGACTCGCTTCCCTTGCTTAAGAGGTCGTCCAAGGTCTCCTGGGACTCCGAGAGGTCGCTTGCGGCGTTCTTTATGTGACCAACGAGTTCCTTCAGGTTCGTGACCATCAACTTAAGTGCCTCTTCAAGGTCAGTGGCCTCGTCTTTGATGATCCTCGAGGAGGCCCCTGTAAGCCCGGTGTGTGAGAGCTCCCCCCGACTTATCTTCTGGGCGGTTCCGGTGAGCCGGCCGAAGTGCTTCGTGAAACTCCGTGTAAAGATGGTGCCGAGTATGAGTCCGATAAGTATGGCCGTAAGAACGCCCAAGGGCTCCCTTACCCAATCCACCACATCGATCCTGTCGACGAGCTTGGGCACAAAGGCGGC
>JAUVFY010000066.1 GCA_030594025.1 Deltaproteobacteria bacterium
CACTCCCGGGCTCAAGAGGGAATTCTACCGCTTCGGTAAAGACCTCGGAAGAGGCAGGAGCGCTGTGGACAGGGCCCTCAGGGCCGCCCTCGGCGCGCAGGAGACTTTCAGCAAGAGACTCCTTCAAAGGGGTAGCGAGGTCCTCGACGGGCTCGGCCCCGACGAGACCGCCCTTGTAATAGTGGGGAGGTCATATAATACGACCGACGCGGGGATGAACTTAGAGATCCCCCGGAAACTGCGCGACATGAACGTTATCGCCATACCATTTGACATGCTCCCGGTCGAAAATGCCATTGACGATGAGCTGGCCGCGGAGATGTACTGGAAGAGCGGCCAGAGGATACTCGCAACAGCCAAGCTCGTAAAGGACGACCCGAGGCTCTTTTCCGTATACATAACCAACTTCGGGTGCGGCCCCGACTCCTATATAACGCATTTTTTCAAGGAGACCTCTTCGGGGAAACCCTTCCTCCAGCTCGAGATAGACGAGCACTCAGCCGATGCAGGGGCCATTACCCGGTGCGAGGCATTCCTGGACAGCCTCCGCAATATTAAGCACAGGAAGGGTGTTGTAAAAAAAGACAAGAGAGCTTCAACGAGGAAGAAACACCCGAGGAAGATATATATGCCGAACATGAGCGACGGCGCATACGCACTGGCCGCCGCCTTCGAGGCCTGCGGCATAGAGGCCGAGGTTATGCCCGAGCCCGACACGGAGACCCTGAGGCTCGGACGCGCATATACCTCCGGACGTGAGTGTTACCCGGGGATCCTTACCACAGGGGATATGATAAAGACGACGAGGAGGCCCGAGTTCGACCCCGATAGGAGCGCCTTCTTTATGCCCTCGGGCAGGGGCCCTTGCAGGTTCGGCCAGTACAACCGTTACCACAGGATGGTACTCGACGAGGTGGGCCTTCAACAGGTGCCGGTCTATGCCCCCAACCAGGACGGTACGTTCTACAAGGAGCTGGGCATGATGAACGGCAATTTCTCGAGACTCGGGTGGTGGGGCATAGTAGCCGTTGACCTCCTTGAGAAGATGCTAAGGGAGACCCGGCCCTACGAGAAAGTTCCGGGCGCGACGGAAAAGGTTTACTGGGACTGCGTTCACAGGGTCTGTGGTGCCATAAGGGCCAATAGGTTCCCTGCCGAGGAGTTAAAGCACGCAAAGAAGGCCTTCATGAACATACCCGTACACGCCCCGGGCACAAAGCCCGTCATAGGTGTGGTGGGCGAGATATACGTAAGGTGCAACCGCTTCAGTAACGAAAACCTCGTGGTTAACCTCGAGGGCCTCGGGGCCGAGGTGAGGGTCCCGCCCGTGGGCGAATGGATATATTACACCAACTTTTGCTCCAAGCGTAAGAACTGGCAAAGGGGCGATTACGGCGATTACTTCCGAACGCTCCTTAAGGACTTCTTCCAGCAGCTCGACGAAAAGAAGATGGAGAACATATTCGACGGCGACTTGAGGGGCGGGCACGAGCCGCGGACCACCGATATAATCGACAAGGCGGCACCGTATATCCACCATTCCTTTGAGGGCGAGGCGGTGCTGAGCGTGGGCAAGGTTATAGACTACATTTCAAACGGGGCTCATGGTATAATAAACGTGATGCCCTTTACGTGCATGCCGGGCACGGTGGTAAACGGCATCTTGAAGAAGGTGCGTGAGGATCATCTGAGCATCCCGTTCCTTAACATGGTCTACGAGGGCATAGAGGACACGAACGCAAAGACCCGCCTGGAGGCCTTTGTGCACCAGGCAAGGGAATTCATGGAAAGGCAGTAACCGGGGAGTTATGGAGGTATACATAGCGGGCCTTCTGGGGCTGTTGATAGTTGTACTCGCTGTGCTGCTCTGGTTGGCTATAAGGGGTAAAGGACAGGAGCAGGTCGTCTCACTCTTGCAAAAGGAGAGCGAGTCGTTAAGGCACGAGTTGAACGAAGTCATCACCAACAACATGTCCCTTGTTAACCAGCAGCTCGGCCAGGTCACCTCGCAGGTCTCCGAACAGCTCACCGCAGTAACCAGCCAGATACAGAACTCCACAGGGCAGATTAACGAACGCATGGACAACGCCGCCAAGGTCGTGAGCGATGTGACACGGGGCCTCGGGGAGCTCTCGAAGGCGACCGAGCGGGTCTTCGACGTAGGAAAAGACATAGCCGGCCTCCAGGAGATACTGAGGGCGCCCAAACTGAGGGGAGAGATAGGGGAGTTCTTCCTCGGGGATCTCCTTTCCCAGATACTTCCCACCTCGCACTTTGAACTCCAGTATGCCTTCAGGGACGGGACCAAGGTTGACGCCGTGATAAAATTCTCCAACGGCCTGGTGCCGGTGGACTCGAAGTTCCCGCTCGAGAACTTTAAAAAGCTCCTCGAGGGCGTTACCGAGGAGGAAAAAAGAGGGGCGAAGAGGAAGTTCGTTAGTGACGTAAAGAAACGCATAGACGAGATAGCTTCAAACTACATAGTCCCGGATGAGGGCACATTCAACTTCGCGCTTATGTACATCCCGGCGGAGAACGTATACTACGAGACGATTATAAAGGACGAGGCCTTCGGCGACGAAAAACAGCTTGCCACCTACGCCTTTTCAAAGAGGGTCATACCGGTATCCCCGAACAGCTTCTACGCGTACCTGCAGACGATACTCCTGGGACTCAAGGGGCTCGAGATAAGCCGACAGGCCAAGGCCATACTGGGCCGCCTCGAGACCCTCAAAAACGACTTCGAGAAGTTCATGGGTGACTTCGAGACAGTGGGCAAGCACATAACGAACACCAAGAACAAGTACGACGAGGCGCAGAGGAAGATAGAGAGGTTCACCGGCAAGCTCACGGGCCTCGGCACAGCTGAGGTGAAAGAGCTCGAAGAGCCCGAGCCAGACGAGAAGAGCCTCCTGCCGGATGCGAAATGACATACGTGAAGATTTTATAAAGGAGAACCACGTTGAAGAAGAAATCATACAACGTCGCCGTTGCCGGGGCAACGGGCGTTGTTGGAAAAGAAATGCTCAGGGTGCTCGATGAGAGAAAGTTCCCGGTAGGCGAGATAAGGCTCCTCGCCTCGGAAAGGAGCGCCGGGGAAAGGCTCGCCTTCAGGGGCAAGGAAGAAGTGGTCCGGCTCCTTGAAAAGGAGACCTTCGAGGGGATGGACATAGGCCTCTTCTCGCCCGGCGGGAAAGTCTCTGCAAAGTACGCCCCGGTGGCCGCAAAGGCCGGGTGCGTTGTGGTGGATAACACGAGCCACTTCAGGATGGACCCCGACGTGCCCCTCGTGGTCCCCGAGGTCAACGCCGGGGCAATCGCCGGATACAAAAAAAAGAACATCATATCAAACCCCAACTGCTCGACCATACAGATGGTCGTTGCGCTGAAGCCCCTACACGATAACTTCAAAATCAAGAGGGTGGTCGTATCCACCTACCAGTCCGTCTCCGGGGCCGGAAGGGAGGCCATGGACGAGCTCTCCGAGCAGGTCCGCAACATATTCAACATGAAGGACCCCCCGGTCGAGGTGTTACCCCACCAGATAGCTTTCAACTGCCTGCCCCAGGTGGACTCTTTCCTCGAAGACGGCTACACCAGGGAAGAAGCGAAGATGGCCAACGAGACCAAAAAGATATTCAACGACGACTCGATAAAGGTCACTGCAACGACCGTCAGGGTCCCGGTCTTCGTGGGCCACTCCGAGTCCATAAACGTTGAGACCGAAAAGGGTTTTAATTTAGACGAGGTGAGGGAAGTGCTTAAGAACGCCCCGGGCATCGAGGTCGTCGATAACCCCGGGGACAAAAGCTACCCCACGGCCCTCGACTGCGCCGAAAGGGACGAGGTATTCGTGGGCAGGATACGCAGGGACGATACCGTGGAAAACGGACTCAACCTCTGGGTGGTATCCGATAACCTTAGAAAGGGCGCGGCCCTCAACGCCGTCCAGATAGCCGAGATACTTATAAAGGAGTATTTGTAACGAACGGGTGGGTTTCTTGGGGGGAACCCTTCTGTAGAAGGGCTTCCCCCCAAACCCCCCTCCTAAGACTTTTAGTTACTGTGGCCGCGCCCCGTTTCAACGGGGCGCGGCCACAGTAGTTAATTAAAAGTTTTTGAAGGAAGCTTGAGGGAAACTTTTTACAAAAAGTTTCCCTCAAGAAGTAACCCCATGCGCAACATAAGGCTCCTTATAGAGTATGACGGTACCGGGTATGCGGGGTGGCAGGTCCAGGACGGGGAGCCTACGGTACAGGGGGCGGTCGTCGGGGGGATAAAGAAGTTTACGGGTGAAGAGGCAGCCCTTGTAGGCGCATCACGCACTGACGCCGGGGTTCACGCCCTGGGGCAGGTTGCGAACTTCAAGACCTCTTCGGCCATACCTCTTAGTGGGATGATTTTAGGGCTCAACTCAATCCTGCCCGAAGATATCGTTATAAAAGACGCCCGGGAGGTCCCACTGGATTTCGACTCCCGGAGGGATGCGAAGTCTAAGACCTATGTCTATCGGGTGCTTAACCGTACGGTAATGTCCCGGCTTGCAAGGCAGAGCTCCTGGTTTGTAAAGGATACGCTTGATATGGAGCTTATGAACAAGGGTGCCGAGCTTTTAGTGGGCAGGAAGGATTTTACCTCTTTCAGGGCCGCGGGCTCGGGCGCCCCGCATTCGGTGAGGGAGGTAACCTCTTTTACGGTTGAAAGGCGGGGCGAGTTCATAGAGTTCGAGGTCAGGGGCACAGCTTTTTTAAGGCACATGGTGAGGATAATGGTTGGCACCCTTGTAACCCTGGGCATGGGCAAGCTCGCACTCGATGATATCATTGATATTATAGACGCAAAGGACAGGCGAAAGGTCCCGGTAACGGCCCCTCCCGGGGGACTTTTCCTGAAGGAGGTTCAATACTGAGGGGTGTATTGAAAAGGAGGATACCATGGCAAGGTTCTCGATTCCCCTTTTTTTGACGGTTTTAATGGCTTTAAGCCAGGCGCACCAGGCACGAGCGGGGTTTGAAGCGGGTGTGTCCATAGGCGAGGAGGGTATAGAGAGCTTTTACCTCTCTGTGGGAGAGTACTACAGGGTCCCGCATAGAGAGGTAATCATCATAAGGGAGCGGCACCGCATCCCGCACGATGAGATACCCGTGGTCTTTTTCCTCGCCCACAGGGCGCGCGTAAGCACTGGAGCGATAATTGACTTAAGGCTCGGCGGCCTTTCGTGGCTCGATATAACGTTCCATTACGGGCTGACCCCTGAGATATACTACTTGCCCGTCAAGGCCGGCCCTCCCTACGGAAAGGCTTACGGCTATTATATGAACAAACCGAGAAAGGCGTGGAAAAAGATAGTTCTCGCCGATGTGGAGGTGGTGGACCTTGTCAATTTAAGATTCATCTCCGAACATTGGGGCTATCCCGCGGGAGAGGTTATTAGACTCAGGCGCGAGGGTAAGGGGTTTATCAACATAAACTTCGAGGCCAAGAAGGCAAAGAAGGGAAAGAAGGCCCAGGGTAAGAACAAGGGTAAAGGTAAAGTTAGGTCGCTGGCCACTGGGGGTGTTTACTGGTACGAACATAGGCCATGGCACGGTGAAAAGCAGAGGTAAAGTTAAAAGTTAGGTAGCTGGCCACGGGCCGGCCGGTCATGGACCGGTTTTACGGTAAGAACGTAAGCCGGGGGGATTTGGGCGCAGGTTAAATATTGACAAAAGGCCCCTTAAACCCTATATTATATAAGGTCAAGTTTTTTCTGGGGGTGAAAGCATGCCTATATATGAATACAGGTGTAATGACTGCGGAAAAGAGTTCGAGCTGATGCAGAAGCTCTCGGACGGGGACGCCCGGGAGTGCATATACTGCAGCGGTAAGGTCGAAAAGCTCATAAGCCAGTCCTCGTTTCATCTCAAGGGCGGCGGCTGGCATGCTGACGGCTATTCTAAAGGCAAGCGAGAGGGGGATTCCAAGCCAGATAAGTGTCAGGGTGCTAAAAAGCCCGAGTGCGCCGGCTGCCCGTCCTCTGGAGGAGAGTCCTGAAGCCGAGAGTTAAAGGGATAGAAATCCATCGAGGCCGGGGTCTTAAAAGGTTCCGGCCTTTTTTTAAATTTTTCAACCTTTGAAGAATCAATGATAGACATTAAGGATACGGCCGTCGGGGCGGCAAGGAAGGCCGGGGCTTTGTTAAAGGAAAAGCTCGGGCGGGTCGAAAGGGTCGAGTACAAGGGCGCCGTGGACCTCGTGACCGAGATGGACAAAGAGGCCGAGGCGCTTATAATAAGCGCGATAAGGAAAACCTTTCCTGACCACGGGATACTTACCGAGGAGAGTAAAGAGAAGGTGGCCCCTTCACCTTACCGGTGGATAATCGACCCCCTGGACGGCACGACCAATTACGCACACGGCTATCCGGCATTCTCGGTTTCCATCGCCTTTGAAGAAAACGGTGAGTTACTTTTCGGCGTGGTATACGGCCCCATGCTCGATGAGCTCTTTACCGTTGAAAGGGGCGGGGGGGCTTACCTGAACGGTAACAGGATAAGGGTCTCCGCGACGGACAACTTGGGCGAGAGCCTCCTGGCAACGGGTTTCCCCTATGACGTGAGGACATCGAGGGCGAATAATTTGGACCACTTCTCGAACTTTGCCGTGAGGGCCCAGGCCATAAGGAGGGCGGGCTCGGCGGCGCTGGACCTCTGCTACGTTGCGTGCGGCCGTTTCGACGGCTTCTGGGAGATGAAGCTCCACCCGTGGGATGTTGCAACGGGTTCTCTCATGGTAAAGGAGGCGGGGGGCACGGTAACGGACTTC
>JAUVFY010000264.1 GCA_030594025.1 Deltaproteobacteria bacterium
GGGAACTGGCTCGACCCTTACGGCCTTGCCCGGGTCCTTTATGCGCACCCCCAAGTCGACCGCCGTGCCGTCCACCTTACAGGCAGCGGAGCTTTTGGCCGCCCTCCTGTCAAGGGCCTTTAGGGCCTCGAGGGCCGTCATACCGTCAGGAAGTGTTTTTTCCGCGCCGTTAAATATTACTTTCATAAAGTGTCTTCAGGGTTGACGCCATGTATCTTTGTGCATCTTACAGACCACCCGGTCCTTAAATTGAAAAAAAGTAAAAAGGCATCATCCCCGACGTAAGGCATAGGGGCCTTAAAAAAGCCCTGTGAAGGATGATACCTTCTTTAAAAAAATGGTAGGCACGGGCGGTTTCGAACCGCCGACTTCTACCGTGTCAAGGTAGCGCTCTCCCACTGAGCTACGCGCCTGTAAAAACTGCTGAAATCCTTTGAAAACTCTATATATCTTCCCTCTATCGGGGAAGCCTTTTTATGTCGGTTATGCCGGGCTTTTCCCCACAATTATTATATCAATTTTGGCCTCAGGGTAAAAGGGTAAACCGGATAAAAAAAAGCCTCAAAACCTCCGGAGGGCCCCTCAGAACACGCGATGCAAAAAAATTTTAGCGGCCGCCCCCCTTCGGAGGGAATGGAAGCTTTTTATGATTCTATCACAGCGTCCGGGGCTGTCAAGGGATTTGTTTAACAATATCAAGGGGATATTAAAGGCGAGAGGACCCGCAATTGTGCCCTCAACAGGGGACAGGCTTTGCCTGCCCCCGCCGAGGGCCTTGTGTGGAGCGTCGTCACACCACACGTACAATCATGCCGGAGTGAAGCCGGCCTTAAAGTTAACCTTCATAATACATTCAAGACACCTTTCGAGGCTCTTTAGCCCGCAGGAATGGCACATGACCACGGGTATCCCCCCTGCCCTCGCCCTGGAGAGGGCCGTCCGCTTCGCGTTGTGGGAGACCTTGTTCGTGAATATGACGATGGCGTCCATATTGGCGAGCCTTTTCGCGAAGCGCGGGCAGCCTCTTTTAAAATGGCAGAGACGAACGCCGTACTCGCCGGCCCGCTTCTCGTATTCGCTTTTAAGCCTGTCCATACCCCCGACCAATGCTATGCACATCTATAAGCCTCCTTCCGGCACTGTTGCCGTCCGTGTTTATTCGAGGGACGGCCTTACTACCTGGAACACGGCAAGGACATTTTTTACCCCCTTTGTTATCGCCCTTACGGAAAGGGTCGCACCACTTATGTTCTTTATGTCCCTTTTGACCCTCAGGGGGTCATTGATGGTCTTTCCCTCGAACTGCCTTCTCCACCTGGGGTTCTCTATCTCGTAGCCCTGGGATTCCCTGAAGACAAGCAGATCAACGCTCTTTACCGCTCCCCCGGGGTCCAGAACGACCATGAAGGTTATGAACTTGGTCTTACCTATCTCGTTAGCGACCGTTGCATAACCCAGTGTCTGGCCCTGTTTCCTGGCGATATAGAACTCCACCCTCCTTTTAAAGAACCTGCGCTTCGTGAGGGCCTCTATCTCTTTACGCTCCTCGGGCGTAAGCTTCACGGTCTTCTTCTCGAACTCCGCTCCTGGGAAGGCCATCTCGAGGGTATCCTCCACAGTCGCATAGTTACGGACGATCCCGTAGGA
>JAUVFY010000059.1 GCA_030594025.1 Deltaproteobacteria bacterium
CATCCTTCAGGTATCCACTGGAGATATAACCCGGGAGTATCTTCCTTAGCAGCACCCTGGGAGAGACGGCGAAAAGCACCTTGTTGTCATCGCTAACGATGGGCAGGAGCCGGACCCTTTTATCCTTGAAGATCTTTATTGCGTCCCCCACGGTGCTTTTGCAGTGGATCGTCAGGACCCCGGTTGTCATTATGTTCGCGGCTATCATATGCGCTCCTAATAGAATTTTATCATAAAAGTTTAACCAAGTTAATAATTTAGTTCTCCAGCGCCCCTCGGGGGCTAAAGAAATCTCAAGTAGATGTAAACCGTGGATATGACGATGGACATCAGCATCAGCGGGAAGGCGAGCTTCATGAACCTGAAGAACCCTATGGGGTAGCCGCTTCGAGCCGCGAACCCGGCCACGATGACGTTCGCCGACGCACCGATAATCGAGCCGTTCCCGCCCAGGCAGGCCCCTATCGAAAGCGCCCACCAGAGCGGCATAATCGCCTGGTCCCCGCCCAGAGAGGGCCCCATGTCCTTAATAAGCGGTATCATCGTGGCCACGAAGGGGATGTTGTCCACGAGCGCGGAGGCAACGGCAGAGACCCAGAGAGTCAGGTACGTGGCCGTTCCCACGCTGTCTCCTGTAAGCTTGAGCATAAGGTTGGCGATCATTGATACGAAGCCCACCTCGACCATGCCGTGTACGACGATGAAAAGGCCTATAAAGAAGAATATCGTCGTCCACTCCACCTTTCCCATTACGTCGTGGAGCTCCTCGCCGCTTATAAGCAGTAAAAGCGCGGCGCCGAAAAGAGCGGTCGTTGCCGGCTCTACGTGTGTAAACTCATGGAGGACAAAACCGGCGATTACGGCGGTGAGGATTAAAAGGCATTTTTTAAGGAGCACCCGGTCCTCTATGGCGTCGGCCTCCTTGAACTGCATTATCCTTTCCTTCCTATCGGCCGATACCTTGAGCGCTTTTCCGTAGATTAACTTCAGTATAATAAAGGTCGCAACCATTACCACGGGCATTACGGGCCCCACGTTCAAGAGAAAGTCCATGAACGAGAGGCCCACGGCGCTGCCTATCATGATGTTCGGGGGGTCGCCTATTAGGGTCGCGGCCCCTCCGATGTTGGATGCGAGTATCTGGGAGACGAGGAAAGGGTAGGGCGTGAGGTTCAGCTCGTCGGATATAAGGAGCGTTATGGGCGCTATCAAGAGAACAGTGGTGACGTTATCGAGAAGGGCCGAAAGGACCGCCGTCACAATAGAGAGATAAACGAGTATCCGCCACGGCTCCCCGCCGGCGAACTTTGCGGACTTTATGGCGAGGTACTGGAACATGCCGGTTTTCTGGCATACGGTTACTATGGCCATCATGCCCACGAGGAGCCCTATGGTGTTGAAGTCTATGCCGTGGATGGCCTTTTCCTGCGTGAGGATGCCGAGAACTATTAGAAGGCTCGCGCCGAGCATCGATACGACGGCCCTGTTCAGCCTGTCCCAGATAAGGAACCCATAGACGAGCAGGAATATGGATACCGCTATTAGCGCATTGGTTTCCATCGGTTTAACCGGGGATTGAAGAAAACCCAGAAAAGATATGTTTTTTTGCCCTAAAAGTCAAGGGTTTTCGGTCTTCACCAGAACCCCCCCCACTTATTACCCCCGTAGAAACCGGGGGAGGCGTCGGATTCCTTGACGGCCTCGGGCTTTGCTGATAGAATAAATTCAAGAAGGATTTTCCGTATTTAGAAGTTTACCTTTCCCGATAAAATCTGGCAACCAAGAGGTCCAAATGAAGGCGATTATCATGGCCGGGGGCTTTGGCACGAGGCTCAGGCCCCTTACAAACAACCTGCCGAAACCCATGGTCCCCATGGCCAACAGGCCCATTATGGAGCATATAATTACACTCCTTAAGAACAACTCCATAACGGACCTAACCGGGCTCCTTTACTTCCAGCCCGAGGCCATAAAAGAATACTTCAACGACGGCTCCGCTTTCGGCGTTAACCTGGATTATGTCTCCGCCACGGTGGACCTCGGAACGGCCGGAAGCGTGGGCGCGGCCATGAAGAAGGACCCTGAGACTACGCTCGTTATAAGCGGCGACGTCCTGACCGACATAGACTTGAAGGAGGCGATAAACTTCCACAAAACAAGAAAGGCCCTGGCCACGATCGTTCTTACGAGGGTCGAAAACCCCCTGCCTTTCGGCATTGTCATAACCGACGCTACCGGCAGGATCACGAGGTTCCTCGAAAAACCCGGCTGGGGCGAGGTCTTCAGCGATACGATAAATACCGGCATATACATACTCGAAAAAAAGATCCTTCCCTTTATCCCTGAGGGCAGGGAGTTCGATTTCAGCAAGGACCTCTACCCGCTGCTTCTGGAGAAGAAAAAACCGATTTACGGCTACGTGGCCGAAGGTTACTGGAAGGACGTGGGAAGCCTCGAGGAGTACCGCCAGGCCAACATGGACATACTCCAGGGCAAGGTGAACGTGGACATACCCGGCACGGAGAAGGCCAGGGAAGGGGTCTGGACGACGGAAGGCTCGAGGATAGACTTTTCCTCGAACCTCGAGGGCAAAGTCGTCATAGGACGTAACTCAAGGATCGAGGCGGGCTCCCGGGTCGTCAATTCCATCGTGGGCGACAATACGGTCATAGACGAGGGGGCCGTTGTAATCGACTCGGTCCTCTGGGACGGTGTGACAGTGGGATGCGGGGCACTACTCCAGGAAAACGTAGTTGCCGGCTCTACAGAGATCTCGGACGGGGCGCACCTCGGCGAGGGCGCGATAGTGAGCGACCACTGCCACATAGGAAGGAACAGTTCCGTAAGGGCCAACGTGAAGGTCTGGCCCTATAAACATGTCGAAGACGGTGCAACCCTCGCCTCGAGCCTTATCTGGGGCCAGAAGTGGGCCAGGAGCATCTTCTCCACCCACTATTCTACCCACGGCGTTACGGGCCTTGCGAACGTGGAGCTCACGCCCGAGTTCGCCGCAAAGCTCGGCGCGGCTTACGGCGCGTTCATCGGAAAGGGCATGTCGGTCTCAACGAGCAGGGACGCGCACAAGACCTCGCGTATGATAAACAGGGCCGTTATGACCGGGATACTATCGACGGGGGTGAACGTCCACGACTACGGGGTAACGCCCATCCCGGTCGTTCGCTGCATGGCAAGGGGGGGTAACGAACTGGGGGGCATACACACCCGGCGCTCGCCCTTTGATCCGCACCTGGTGGACCTAAAGTTCTTCGACAAATCCGGGCTCGACCTTCACCCGGGCCAGGAAAAGACCATCGAGAAGCTGTTTTTCCAGGAGGACTTCACGAGGGTCAAGATGGAGGAGACCGGGGAGCTCGTATTCCCCATCCACGGCTTCGAGACATACCAGACGGCATTCATGTCCTCAATAGATTCTGAAATCATCAAGAAGGCGGGTTTCAAGATGGTACTCGATTACTCCTACGGGTCCTCCACGCGCATACTGCCTTCCATACTGGGTGGGCTCAACTGCGATGTCATCGCCCTTAACGCAAACCTCGACGCGGCACGGACCACGAAGACGGCCGAGGAGTTCAAGAAAGGCCTCAACCAGCTCTCGTCCATAGTACGCTCGCTGGGGGCGGACCTGGGTATAATGCTCGATGCGGGTGGAGAGAAGATATTTTTAGTGGACGATACCGGGGAGACCATAGACGGTGAGACGGCGCTTAATCTTATGGCGCTACTTGTAATGAAGACCTCGGGCCGTAAGGGCACCATCGCGGTACCGGTTACCGCTTCGAGGGCCGTAGAGCAGATGGCCCAGACCTACGGGTTCGATACCATGAGGACCAAGATGTCTACAAGGGGGCTTATGGAGGCGGCCGCATCCGAAGACGCGGTATTCGTCGGCGAGGAGTGGGGAGGGTTCATATTCCCCCAGTTCCAGCCGGCATTTGACGGGATGTACGCCATAGCCAAGGTCCTCGAGATGCTCGCAAACGTGGACACACGCATACACAGGCTCATAAGGGAGATTCCTCCGAGCATAGTGGTAAAGGAGCGCATACCCTGCTCATGGGAAGACAAGGGCATGGTAATGAGGCGGCTGGCAGAGGACTCACGGGGAAAGGAAACGGCCCTCATAGACGGGATAAGGATAAACTTCGGCGGGGACTGGTTCGTAGCTTATCCGAGCCAGTCCCGCTCGTACTTCCATGTCATGGCCGAGGCCTCCACCGAAAAAAGGGCCAGGGAGCTCGTGGAAAAGTACTCGGAAAAGATAAAGAAGTGGCAGGTGAGAAACACAACGATAAAGCTTCATTGACGGGTTGAACGATGGGATTTATGATGAAAAGGCTCGTGGTGGGCCCGCTCGAGGCCAACTGCTACATCCTCTGGGACTCTTCAGACCTCTCGGCCGTGGTCGTGGACCCGGGCCATGACGGTGAGGTAATCGAAAAGGAGGTAAAAAAGCAGGGCCTCGAAGTAAAATATATAATAAACACCCACGGCCACTTCGACCACATCGGCGCCACCGGGTATTTGAGGGAGCGGCTGGGGGTGAAGCTTGCCATACACACGAAAGACGTGCCCCTGTTGGAGGCCGCGACGGTCCAGGGAAGCTACTTCAATGTCGAGACCCCGCCCCAGAGGGCCCCTGAGGTTTTTTTAGAGGACGGCACGTTAATCGAGGCCGGTTCCCTTTCCATTAAAGTCCTGCACACGCCGGGCCACACCGAGGGGGGCGTTTGCCTTTACGTTGAAGACGAGGGTGTTCTCTTCACCGGAGATACCCTTTTTGCCGGAAGCGTCGGAAGGACGGACCTCCCGGGGGGGTCTTTCGAAACACTCATGAACTCTATAAGGGAGAAGATACTCCCGCTGGGCGACTCTGTAAGGGTCTTTCCCGGGCACGGCCCGGAGACTACCGTTGGAGAGGAAAAGAGTTTGAACCCGTTTATAACGGGAGAGCAGCCGTGAAGGCGAGGGGGGAACGGAGCATAATTGGTCATAAGGGATAAAAACATAATACTCGGTGTCACCGGGGGTATCGCCGCATACAAGGCCCTTGAGCTTACAAGGCTCCTTAAGAAGGAGGGGGCCGTCGTATGGCCGATAATGACTGAATCCGCCAAAAAGCTCATAAGCGCACTTAGCTTCGAGACCCTTGCCGGCAACCCCGTCTTTGACGACCTCTTCCGGCCCACCGGGGGCACGGGCATAAGCCACATAGAACTCGCCGACAGGGCGGACCTCATTGTAATAGTACCGGCCACGGCCAATATAATAGGTAAAATCGCCTCGGGCATCGCCGACGACACGCTTACGACCGTTGTCATGGCCACCGGGGCGCGCGTGCTCATAGCCCCGGCCATGAACCACCGCATGTACGAAAACCCCATTGTGAAAGGTAATATAGAAAAACTCAAGGCCCAGGGCTACTGTATCGTGGGGCCCGGTGAGGGGGAGCTTGCCTGCGGCTGGGAAGGCAAGGGCAGGCTCGCACCCATCGAGGAGATTATGGACGGCGTAGGGGAGTGCCTGAGTACAAAGGACTTAGCCGGCGAGAAGGTGCTCGTTACCGCCGCTTCGACGAGGGAGGCCATAGACCCGGTCAGGTTCATCTCGAACGCCTCCTCCGGTAGGATGGGTTATGCACTGGCAAAGGCGGCCCTGAGGAGGGGGGCCGAGGTGGTACTGGTCTCTGGGCCTTCGGCCCTTCCGGTGCCCCCGGGTGTTACCTTCGTGGGGGTCACGACCGCCTCAGAGATGGGCGAGGCCTCGATAAGGTACTTCCCGCAGTCGACGATCGTCGTTATGGCCGCGGCGGTGGCCGATTACAGGCCAGTAAAAAGACACCCTACGAAGGTCAAGAAGGTAAGCTCCCTCCTTACGATTGAGCTCGAGAGGACCCAGGACATCTTAAAAGAGATGGGCTCGAAGAGAAACGGCCAGTTCCTCGTCGGCTTCGCCCTCGAGACAGAGGACGTGGTGGACAACGCCTCGAGGAAATTGAAGGAGAAGAACCTCGACATGGTTGTCGCCAACAGCCCCCGGGGGCTTTCGAGCGATACGAACCAGGTGACCGTGATAGACAGGGAAAACAACGTCGAGGCCATGCCGCCGCTACTGAAAGAGGAGGTCGCCGACAGGATACTCGACCGCATCGTAAAGCTCAAGAAGGGAGTTTTAAAGTAAAGGGGATTTGAAGGGCCCTCGCCGGGGGTGAGGGACGGCGGGGAGGCGGGGAGGCGGGCCTGTTAAAAACGAGAAACCCTCTTCCAGGAACGACCGAGGGGGCTTAAAACTGCCTCTTGCATGTAAGTAGAAAACTAAAAACCTTATGGAGATTGAGCCGACCGGGGTTGTATGTCGGCGAGGGCCTTTTCCATCGCATCCTGCCAGTCCCTTCCGGTCCTACGGATGGTCTTGAGGCTCCTCCTCATTGACTTCGCACTCCTGAGGTTCCCTCTTCCCGTTGGGTCTATCCTTATGCACGCCGCTTCTTTTCCGTGTGTAAGAACGTCCATCACGCAGTCGTAGGCAAGGCCGAAGTACCTCTTTTTATCCTCCTTGTGGAGCGCCCACCTCGACTTCGTGGACAGGAGGTCGAGCATATGGTGCCACCTGTCGACCCTCTGGAGGCTCATCATGCTCGAAAATATCGTCTTGTTGGTCCTGAACGAAAACGGGGTGCCCTCGAGCGTGGACTTAAGGAGCCTGTCGTTATCTCTGTGCACCTGGCGGACTATCTTTTTGGGTATCGACCAGACGCGTTTGTCCGCGAGGGCGTCGAAACGCATCTCCCAGTAGATGTGCCTCAGTATCCGGGACGAGAAAGAGCGTATCATCATCTCCGGGATAAACTGGTTGTGCCCCACCGTGTCCGCCGCGAGGTGGCTAAGGTAGCCGTAAGCGAACGCCCTCTGGGAGTCGCTCTCGGCCCTTTTAAAGAGCCTGAAGCCGAACCTCCAGTGGTGGCAGTGTTTTAATTCCTCGACGAGGTTCTTAGCCACGACGATGTCGGCGCTTATGGTGCCGTAGAGGAAGTCATAGGGGTACCTTCCGATAACCCCCCTTACTGCCAAGGGCAGCAGAGCGAGGTTCTGGAGGACCTCACGGCCGAGCTCGAGATGCATGCCCGGCCCCCAGGCGTAAGACACGTCAGGCAGGATGAGGATAAAAAGAAGACTCAGTAGGATTGCAAAAACCATTTCCC
>JAUVFY010000045.1 GCA_030594025.1 Deltaproteobacteria bacterium
CGCGACGAGATAATGGGCATAAGGCACAGAAAATACCCGGTCGAAGGGGTACAGTTCCACCCGGAGTCGATATTGACTTCAACGGGCAAAAATTTATTAAGGAACTTCATTAATATATAAAGCTAACATATTAATTTTTAAGGATTAATAAGGCTTGATTAGAAAGGGTTGACCATGATCAAAGAGGCGATTTCCAAGGTCGTTAAGAGAGTCGATCTCAGTGAGGCCGAGATGGTCTCGGTTATGAACGAGGTCATGACAGGTAGTGCAAGCCCCGCACAGATAAGCTCCTTCATAACCGCTCTGAGGATGAAGGGTGAGACCGCCGAAGAGCTCACAGGTGCGGCAAGGGTGATGAGGAAGAAGGCCACACAGGTCGACGCAGGCAAGGGCGTAATCGTAGATACGTGTGGCACGGGCGGTGATGAGTCTATGACGTTCAACATATCCACGGTCGCAGCATTTGCTACCTCTGCTTGCGCGCTGACCGTTGCCAAGCACGGAAACAAGTCTGTTTCCTCGAAAAGCGGCTCCGCGGACGTCCTTAAGGCCCTCGGGGTGAATATAGAGGCAGAGGTCTCGAGGGTCGAGGAATGTTTCAAGGAGGTGGGTATGGGGTTTCTCTTTGCTCCCTTGCTCCACGGTGCGATGAAGTATGCCGTCCCTGTCAGAAGAGAGATAGGGATAAGGACCATTTTCAACCTCCTCGGCCCGCTCACCAACCCTGCCGGGGCACAGTGCCAGGTCGTCGGTGTCTACGACCCGCTTTTAACCGACATCATTGCAAAGGTCCTTTCTAACCTTGGCTCAATACATGCCTTTGTGGTATGCGGTGAGGATGGCCTCGACGAGATAACTCTTACAGATGAGACAAGGGTAACTGAGCTCAAGGGTGGGAACATAAAGACATACCATGTAAAGCCTGAGGACTTCGGCTTCGAAAGGTGCACACTCGAAGAGCTCAAGGGTGGGAACCCCGATGATAACGCACGCATAATACTCGATATCCTCGAAGGCAAAAAGGGCCCGCAGAGAGACGTTGTCCTTCTAAACGCAGCGGCTGCCATAACCGCCGGGGGCAAGGCCAGGAACCTCGATGAAGGGGTGGCATTTGCAAGGGGGGCTATAGATTCGGGCGAGGCATTAAAAAAGCTCGAAGCCTTGAAGAAGATAACTAACAGGTGAAAGCCAGGGAGACAATTAAAAACAAAGAGATGTTCCTCGACGAGATAGTAAAACTCAAAATCGACGAGCTCGTACGCATCAAGGCTTCCCCGGACTTTTCAAAAAGGCTCGACGGTTTAAAAAAAGATATAGAGGAGGCAGGGCCCCCGAGAGATTTTATCGGAGCCATTAAAGGAGAAGGCGTAAGGATAATAGCGGAGCTCAAGAAGGCTTCCCCGTCGAAGGGGGTTATCAGGGAAGACTTCAATCCCGTTGAGATCGCCGGGACCTATGAAAAAAACGGGGCCGTGGCCATATCGGTTTTAACCGAAGAGCACTACTTCCTAGGGACCCTTGAGCATCTGAAAGAGGTAAGGCGCAGTGTGTCGCTCCCGGTGCTGAGGAAGGACTTCATACTCGACCCATATCAGGTCTACGAGTCAAGGGTAGCGGGTGCTGACTGTATACTTCTAATAGTCGGGATCCTCACCGGACAGATCTTAAAGGAACTGACCGGTTTGAGCAGGGAGCTCGGTATGGCGGCCCTCGTGGAGGTCCATACCGATGAAGAGCTTTCAAAGGCTTTGGAAAGTGGGGCCAGCTTAATAGGGATAAACAACAGGGATCTAAAGACCTTCACGACCGACATCAACCGAACGGTCGAGCTTGCCGGTAAGGTCCCCCCGGGGCTGGCAAAAGTAAGCGAGAGCGGCATAAATACGGCCGACGACATAGCCCTGCTTAAGGCCGCCGGGGTCGACGCCTTTCTTATAGGCGAGGCCCTTTTGAGGGAGAGCGATATAGCCGGGAAACTCAAGGAGCTCCTGGCAGCTCCCGCTTGATCGTTTAAAAGTCATGCGTACGAGGGTCAAGATATGCGGCATAACCAACATGGACGATGCGGTCTCGGCAGTTGAAAGCGGAGCCGACGCACTGGGGTTCATCTTCTTTGAGAAGAGTCCGAGGTTCATAGAACCGGAAGGGGCCCGGAGTATCGTGTCTCGCGTGCCGCCTTATGTAACCACCGTGGGTGTTTTTGTAAACGAAGAGCCCGAAGAGATAAACCGTATCGTCAGGAGCGCAGGGCTCGACCGCGTGCAGCTCCACGGCGCGGAGGGCCCGGAGGTGTGCCGGGCGGTCGAGGCAAAGGTTATAAAGGCTGTAAGGGTAAGTGGTAAAGAAGACCTCCAGGGCCTTGACCGTTACGACGTATCTGCATTTCTTCTGGATACCTTCCGTGAAGGCGTCGAGGGGGGGACAGGCCAGACCTTTGACTGGGATATTGCCCTTGAGGCAAAAAAACTCGGCACCCTGATACTCTCGGGCGGGCTTACCCCGGAAAACGTAGTAGATGCAATAAACCATGTAGGGCCTTGGGGTGTTGACGTTACCTCGGGGGTGGAAAAGGAGCCGGGTAAGAAAGACCCTGAAAGGATAAAAAGGTTCATCGAAAGGGTCAGGAGCGTTTAATAAAGGGGGGGGCCGTAAATGCCGGCACCGAAAGTTTATTTAAAACGTTTAAAAAGACCATGAAAAAACTTCCCAACAGATCAGGCCATTTCGGAAAGTACGGCGGAAGGTACATCTCCGAGACCCTTATGCCAGCGGTCCTCGATCTCGATGAGGCTTACAGGAGGTTCAAAAGGGACCCGGAATTCAAGGCCGAGCTCAACCACTACCTTCGCGAATACGCGGGAAGGCCCACGCCGCTTTATTTTGCCGAGAGGCTGACTGAAAAAGTCGGGGGGGCGAAGATATATCTGAAGAGAGAAGACCTCTGCCACACGGGGGCCCACAAGATAAACAACACCATAGGGCAGGTGCTCCTTGCAAGGAGGATGCGAAAGACCCGCATCATAGCGGAAACAGGGGCAGGCCAGCACGGTGTGGCAACGGCAACCGTTGCGGCCATGTTCGGCCTTGACTGCGAGATATACATGGGCACGAAGGACATAACCAGGCAAAGCCCGAACGTTTTCAGGATGAAGCTCCTCGGTGCCAAGGTACACCCCGTATCCTCGGGTAGCCGCACGTTGAAGGACGCGATGAACGAGGCCTTGAGGGACTGGGTCACGAACGTCTATAATACCTTCTACATAATCGGCAGCGTCGCCGGTCCCCATCCCTACCCGATGATGGTAAGAGATTTCCAGTCGGTAATAGGCCTTGAGACGAAGCGGCAGATAAAAACAGAGGAGGGGAGGCTTCCTAACTTACTTGTTGCTTGTGTGGGAGGGGGCAGTAACGCGATGGGCCTTTTCTATCCATTCCTGGATGATAAGAGGGTTAAGATGGTGGGCGTTGAGGCCGGGGGCCTGGGGCTTAAGACCGGAAGTCACGCTGCGAGCATCTGCGGGGGCAAGGTAGGGGTCCTTCACGGAGCTAAATCGTACCTCCTCCAGGACCGTTGGGGCCAGATAAAGCACACACACTCCATATCCGCAGGGCTCGACTACCCCGGCGTGGGACCAGAACACTCGTTCCTCCACGATATCGGCAGGGTTACCTATACGTCCGTTACGGACAGGGAGGCGTTAAACGGTTTCATGGTCCTTTCACAATCTGAAGGGATAATTCCCGCCCTTGAAAGCTCTCACGCCGTGGTGTACGCGATCAATGCCGCCAAGAAGCTCGGCAGGAGAAAGACAATCGTAGTGAACCTGTCCGGCAGGGGCGATAAGGACCTCGATACAGTATCAAAGGCCCTGGGGTACAAGCTATGAAAAAACGAGAGAGCAGGCTCACAGGGGTATTCGAAAGCTTGAAGCAAAGGGGCCAGAAGGCCCTCATAACTTTCATTACCGCCGGTGACCCGGACATGAAGCGTACCGGGGAGATAATCTTAGAGCTCGAAAGGGCCGGCTCTGACATAATAGAGCTCGGCATCCCTTTTTCAGACCCCATGGCGGACGGTCCCACCATCCAGGCCTCTTATGACAGGGCCTTAAAAAACAACGTAACCATAGCATCAGTGCTTGCCTTCGTAAAGGACGTACGCAAAAAAAGCGACATACCCATAGTGCTCTTCGGTTATTATAACCCGGTGTTCGCTTACGGGCTCAGAAAGTTTGCAAAAAACGCAAGGCTTGCTGGTGTCGACGGGGTTCTCGTTGTGGACCTGCCCCCCGAGGAGGCCGGGGAACTCGAAAAAGAGCTCAAAACAGAGGGAGTTGACCTCATATATCTTCTTACGCCGACGAGTGATGCAAGGAGGATGAAGCTCGTGTCCAGAAGGGGCTCTGGGTTCATATACTACGTGAGTCTGACCGGTGTCACGGGCGCAAGGAAAAAGCTCCCCGGAGGTATCGCCCGTTTTGTAAGACAGGCTCGGGCCTTTACGGACCTCCCTGTGGGCGTGGGGTTCGGTATATCCAACCCCCGGCAGGCAGGCATGGTTGCACGCCAGGCAGACGGTGTGGTGGTGGGCTCGGCGATAATAAACGTCATCGAGAGGTATAAGAACAAAAAGGACATTGTAAAAAGGGTGGGCAGGTTCGCCGCTCAACTGAAACGGGGCATGAGTGTTTAAAGAGGTCTAAAATATGGTCTGGTTTAAAAAGGATAACCCCCCGAAGGGGGAGGGAAGGGTGAAGATCCCTCACGGTCTCTGGGTCAAGTGCGACCACTGCGGTGAGATAATATACAAAAAGGAAGTGGAGCGGAACCTGGATGTGTGCCCCAAATGCAACTACCACTTCCGCGTTTGTGCCACGAAGCGGATTAATATCGTAGTTGACGAGGGGACGTTCGTTGAGCTTGATGCACAGCTTGAGTCTGTAGACGCCCTGGAGTTCAAGGACCTTAAGAGGTACAAGGACAGGCTCAAGGACTTGCAGAGGGAAAAGGGTCCGAAGGAAGCGATAGTGGCCGGTGAGGGGCTTATAAAAGGCACGAACGTCATGATAGGGGTCTTCGAGTTCTCCTTCATGGGCGGGAGCATGGGTTCGGTCGTGGGGGAGAAGATAGCAAGGCTAGTTGAGCAGGCCATGGAGAAGCGCTGCGGGATCATCATATTTTCATCTTCAGGCGGGGCCAGGATGCAGGAGGGGATACTCTCTCTCATGCAGATGGCAAAGACCGCTGCGGTAATCTCGAAGCTTAAAAAAGAAGGCCTCCCTTTCATATCGGTACTCACCGACCCCACAACAGGGGGTGTTACCGCAAGTTTTGCCATGCTCGGAGATATAATAGTCGCAGAGCCAAGGGCATTGATCGGCTTTGCGGGCCCCAGGGTCATTGAGCAGACCATAAGGCAGAAGCTACCCGAGGGGTTCCAGAGGGCCGAGTACCTGCTGGAGCACGGCATGATAGACATGATAGTGGAAAGGAAGATGATAAAAGAAACGCTCTCAAAACTGCTTTTTCTTTTAAGCGGCGGTTAGACCTGTGTGTGCGGGAAGTTTTTCCAGAGAAAGGCGCCGCTACCTGTCTTAATTAAAATATGCCTTCCTACCGTGACACTCTCCGCTACCTTTACGGTATAGAAAGACGCGGCATAAGGCCGGGACTCAAGCGTATCGAAGCGCTCGTGAGCGCACTCGGCAAGCCACACCGCGAATACCCCTCTGTTTTAGTTGCCGGAACAAACGGAAAGGGCTCTACCTCGGCCATGATTACATCTGTCCTTAATGAGGCAGGGTTCAAGGTGGGGCTCTTTACGTCCCCACATCTGGTGAGGTTCAACGAAAGGATAAGAATCGGCAACAGCGAAATAACCGACAGGGAGGTGGCCAGCGTCGCCGAGAAGGTAAGAGCCACAATGGAAAAAACAAAAGCTTGCCGGGACGCCACATTCTTTGAGGTTACAACGGCCATGGCATTCGAGTACTTCAAGGAGAAAAATGTAGACCTTGCGGTCCTCGAGGTGGGCATGGGCGGAAGGCTAGATGCAACGAATGTGGTTACCCCCCTTGTATCCGTTATAACAAATATAGGTTACGACCACGAGAGGTTTCTGGGAAAGGACGTCGGGGGGATAGCCGTAGAGAAGGCCGGCGTAATAAAAGAGGGTTCGCCCGTTGTATGCGGTGTGGAAGGGGCCCGGACAGCGGGCCTCATACAGGGTATCACGAGAAAAAGGGGCTCGGAGTTCTATCTCCTGGGACGTGACTTCGGGTTTGTGCCCTCTGGCCGCATGTTCGATTATTGGGCAGATAAAAACTCTTTTAAGGGTTTGGGTTTGAACCTTAGAGGACCTCACCAGTTAAAGAACGCCTCCTGCGCCATCAAGGCCCTGGAACTTCTCTGGCAAAGAGGTTTTAACGTAAGGGAGAAGGCACTCAGGAGGGGTTTTAAAAAGGTTGTTTGGCTTGGAAGGTTCGAGGTATTAACTAAAACTAAAACCCCAGCGGTCGTACTCGACTGCGCCCATAACGTCCCCGGGGCCGAAGCCCTGGCCCATGCCCTCGGTGAATTCCGGTTCAAGAGGCTCTTTATCGTCCTGGGGGTTATGGTTGACAAGGACATAGCGGGTATCGCCAGGAGTCTTTTACCACTTGCGCACACCGTTATACTCACTCAGCCGCGCGTGAAAAGGGCCGCCCCGGTCGATATGCTCGGGGATGAGGCGGGTGGTTATGCCCGCAGCACCCTTGCAAGAAAGACCGTTAGCGGGGCTTTGAGGTTGGCCCTCAAAGAGGCGGCCGAGGAGGATGCCGTATGCGTTACGGGCTCCGTATTTACGGTAGGCGAGGCAAGAAGATACCTT
Source organism: Deltaproteobacteria bacterium (assembly GCA_030594025.1). Classification (GTDB taxonomy): domain Bacteria; phylum Desulfobacterota; class GWC2-55-46; order GWC2-55-46; family JAUVFY01; genus JAUVFY01. The sequence goes on from JAUVFY010000045.1 coordinate 6,872, forward strand.
GAAAGGGTCTTCCATAAGCTATAGCACGGTCATTCCAGGAAAAACAAAGTTTTATTTTACTTACTGATTTTACCCGCCATAGAACATATTTTCCCGAAGGCTTGTAAAAAAGGGCCTTGTATGCTAATTTTTCTTAACTATGCGTACAGGGCCTTTTTTTTGAGACGGCTGGAGGACATGCAAAACCTTAGTCTGCGATTATTCCTATATCTCGCGGCGATAGCCCTTTTCTTTCCTCCTCTTGTAAGCGGGGGGGACATCTCCGAGAGGTTATTTGACCCGGATGTGCCCGTGGAAGTGGAAGCCGATTTTATAACCTATGACAGCGTAAAGGATACCTACAGTGCAGAGGGTGATGTGGTCGCGGTCCACGGGGGGCTTACCCTCAAGGCCGACCTTTTGACAATCGATATGGCCTCGAATATCACCACCGCATACGGAAACGTAGTCATAACCGATGCGGAGGGTGATTCGCTGACCGGTGACAGTGTCCGGGTAGAGATGGAAGAAGATACGGCCGTCATTATGAGAGGGAGGCTCTTCATTAAAAAGGACAACCTGTATATATCGGGAGAGGAGATAAGAAAAACCGGGCCCAAGACATACAAGGCCGAAAAGGCCGTCTTTACCACCTGTGATACGTGCGAGGGGGAGAGCCCGGCGTGGAGCATTCGCACCTCCTCTTCCAGTGCAACGATCGGGAGTTTCTTCAAGGGCTGGAACGCTTTTTTTTACATAAAGAACGTCCCTGTACTTTACAGTCCCTTTATCTCCGCACCGGTAAAGAGGAAGAGGCAGACCGGTTTTCTCACACCCCAGCCCGGTTACTCGGAGATACGCGGCTTGAAGCTCGATAACGCCTTTTTCTGGGCAATAGCCGAAAACCGGGACGCCACCTTTTACCTCGACTATGAAGAGAAAAGGGGTATAGGCAAGGGCTTTGAGTACAGGTACATACGCAATGAGGAAAGCTCAGGGGAACTCTTCCTTTACCACTTCGGGGAAAGGGATATAGACCGCGTAAGGGAGTTCCGCGAAGATGACGCCAATCTCGGAAGGCCCCTGTCCGCCGATGAAGACCGCTGGGAGATAAGGGTCAGGCACAGGGAGTACTTCGGGGGCGGGTTCAACTTCAAGAGCGACGTACGGGCTGTTAGCGATGACGAATACTTCCTGGACACCGAAACCAGGAGGGGCGAAAGGTCGCTGGAGAGCCTTGAATCCACCATCTCGGTGACCAAGAACTGGGCCCGGTATAATCTGGTAACCGAGGTCAGGATATTCGACAACCTGCTCGTAGAAGACGACTCCACGGTGCTTCAGAAACTCCCGGTTGTAACCTTTGCCGGCTCAAACAGGCCCGTTTTTGGCACCCCCTTTCACGTCTCCTTTGGTACCTCCTTCGTTAACTTCTTCAGGGAGGAGGGGACCAAGGGCCAGAGGGTGGATCTCTTACCCAGGCTGTCCCTGCTGTTAAGGCTCTTCCGCCTCTTTGAGTTTACCCCGTCCATAGCCCCCCGGGGGACCTTTTACAGGGTGGACTCGGAGGAAGACGGCGTGGAAGAACACTCGAGGTTCCTCTACGAGGCGAGAGCCGACATTATAACCACCTTTGTGCGTATCTATAACTTTCGGTGGGCCGGGGTCGAAAGGCTGATGCACGCCATAAGGCCGAAGATATCTTATGCGCATGTTCCGTTCAAAAGCCAGGACGACCTGCCGGAATTCGACATAATCGACAGGATAGACCCCGCAAACCGTGTCACTTATTCGTTGAATATGACGGTCACCGGTAGGTTCAGCGAAAGCGGAAGAAGCCACGAGTTCCTATATATGGACCTTGCCCAGAGCTATGACACACGAAAGGAAGGCGAAGAGGAAGATCGTCCCTTCTCTGATATAACCGGTGAGATAATACTCAGGCCCTTGGAGTGGGCTACCCTTACCGGCAGGGGGAGCTATGACGTTTACGATGACCAGTTTGAAAACTACGATACCACCGTAAGGGTAAACGATAACAAGGGTAACATGCTGGGAATTACCTACCGATTCATACGGGATTCGAACGAATACCTCGAGGTAGATGCTGGGCTCCGTGTTTGGAAGGCATTGCATCTTACATACGGCAACAGATTCTCCTTTGAGGGCGACAAGACCATAGAGAGCTTCTACGGGGTTGAGTATACCGCTCAGTGCTGGGGGGCGGGGCTTACATTTACGGACAAGATCGAAGAGAAGC
>JAUVFY010000225.1 GCA_030594025.1 Deltaproteobacteria bacterium
AAAAAGGAAGAAGTAACGGAAGCGGCTCCACAGACCGGGCCCGAAGAAGAAAAAGAGTCCGAAGAGGGGCCCGAGGAAGAGAAAAAGGAAGAAGTAACGGAAGCGGCTCCACAGACCGGGCCCGAAGAAGAAAAAGAGCCCGAAAAGGGGCCCGAGGAAGAGAAAAAGGAAGAAGTAACGGAAGCGGCTCCACAGACCGGGCCCGAAGAAGAAAAAAAGCCCGAAGAGGGGAAAAACGACAAACCTCCGGCCGACGACCAGTAGTTTTATTTCAGTTTAGGCAGATAGAATAGGTAAGCAATACCTTGAAGAACCTGTTAGCCGCGATAGGCGCCTTGTTCCTTATAATCGCGGTCCTCTACCTCATAACCTCGCTCTTTACCAGGTTCACGCTCATAGGATTCGGCGAGAGGGTAACGGTCGTGGATATCGAGGGCGTTGAGTTTCAGGTGGAAGTCCTCAAGGACGACCCTGAAGAGAAAAAGATAGGCATAATCATAAGGAGCTTTAAGAAGGGGCCTGAAGAGGAGGGCCCTGAGGCGGACAAGGTTGATAAAGGCACGGAGACCGGCCCGGGTGGAGAAGAACAATGACGGCCCCCAGCCGGTGATCGATATTTCAGGTGATCCAAGTGGGCGGTAGTTTAAAAAATTTTCTGGCAGCCCTCGGCGTATTTTTTCTGGTGCTCATAGTAATTTCCTTATTGGTCACCTTGTTGTACGAGGACTCTTCCATAGGCTTCGGTGATAAGGTGGGGGTTGTTACCATCGAGGGGATAATTACCGAACCCACTTATATAAACAACCAGATAAACGACCTCGCCGAGAGAGACGACATAAAGGCCATTGTATTGAGGATAAACTCTCCGGGCGGGGCCGTGGGGCCCGCTCAGGAGATATACCGGGAGGTCCAGAAGCTCAAGGACCAAAAGCATGTAGTCGTCTCAATGGGATCGGTGGCCGCTTCCGGCGGTTACTACATAGCTTCAGCCGCGGATAAAATAGTTTCCAATCCGGGCACCATAACCGGCAGTATCGGCGTTATAGTCGAGTTCATAAACCTTGAGGAACTGTTTTCCAAGATCGGGCTTAAGGGCCAAGTAATAAAAAGCGCAAAGTACAAGGACATCGGTTCCCCTTTTCGGAGCATGAAGGATGAGGAGAATAGGCTCATTAAAAAAGTGCTGGACGACGTTCACAAGCAGTTCGTGGAGGCGGTAGCCGAGGGCAGGGGCATGAAAGTGGAAGAGGTCGTAAAGCTCGCTGATGGCCGCATATTCTCGGGGGCGCAGGCAAAACAGCTGGGCCTCGTCGACCAGCTCGGGAACTTGAACGATGCCATAAACCTGGGGGCGGAACTTGCGGGGATCGAGGGCAAACCGCGGGTGGTATACACAAAAAAGAGGATGCCAGGACTTTGGTCAACCCTATTCGGTGATTATACAGGGCAGTACTACAGGGAGCTTCTGGCCGGGATGTTGCCCGGAGGGTTCCGTATAATGTATCTTTTGAAAGAACCGTCAGGATAAGGAGGAGGTTGTTAATGACAAGGAGTCAACTTATTGAAGCCGTAGCTTCAAAGACTACTAACTTTTCCAAGAAGGATGTGGAGATCATACTCGGGACACTGTTCTCGAGCGTAACCGAAAGCCTCGCCAGGGGTGAGAAGATAGAGATAAGGGGCTTCGGTAGCTTCAAGGTCAAACACCGCGACGGCAGACGCGGACGCAACCCCAAATCAGGGGAGGGCATATACATAGAATCCAAGAGGGTCCCGTTTTTCAAGGCTGGCAAAGAGTTAAAAGAGAGGATCAACAAAAAGGGAACCTCTGAATAAAAGAGTTTTATTTTACTGATCAGTAAATCCCATGAAACAGCTCTGGGCCCCGTGGCGCCTTGAATACATACAGGGAGAAGAACCGCAAAGCTGTATATTCTGCGACCCTTACGTACATGAAGACAAGGACGGGCTCATCCTTTACAGGGGTTCCCTTTCCACAGTACTTCTGAATAAATACCCCTATAACAGCGGCCACCTTCTTGTAGCCCCGAAGATGCACAAGGCAAAACTCGAAGACCTCACACCTGAAGAGGCCTCAGACCTTTTAAGTCTCGTAACCCACTCCATAAAAGCCCTTAAAAAGGAGCTCGAGCCCGAGGGGTTCAATATAGGCATGAACCTAGGCACATCCGCGGGCGCCGGCGTTATAGATCACCTCCACTGGCACATAGTTCCCAGATGGCAGGGGGACGTAAACTTCATGCCCCTGGTCGCAGAGGTCAAGGTCATCCCGGAGCACCTCTTGCAGACCGCTAAAAA
>JAUVFY010000015.1 GCA_030594025.1 Deltaproteobacteria bacterium
CGCCCGCATGACCGGCTCGACAAGCCCGTAGCCTTCGAGCCTCCTCATGCATTCGCTGAAGGCGCCCACCCCGGGAAGAACCACGTGGCTCGCCCCTTCTATGGTCTTCGCATCACGCGTTACGCGAACACGTGCGCCGACCCTTTCGATGGCCTTCTCAACGCTCCTCAGGTTGCCCATGTCGTAGTCAATTATTGCAATCATATCAAAAAGTTACATGGGAAGGCTAAGCCTTCCCATGAGGTTTTATCCGGTTGTGATTACAAAGGGGTGTCTACAGCTTCCCCTTCGTGCTCATAACACCCTTTATCCTCGGGTCCACTGTTACGGCCTCTTTCAAGGCCCTCCCCAGGGCCTTGAATATGGCTTCGACCGAGTGGTGGAGGTCCCTGCCGTAGTGGAGCGTTATGTGGAGGTCCGTGCCGGCGTTGTTCGAAAAGGCCTTCATGAACTCCTCGACGAGCCCCATGTCGAACTTGGACTTCCGCGCAGTGCTTACGGCCTTCGAGTCCTTCGTGGTGTTATACCGGAAGTAAGGCCTGTCGCTTATGTCGAGGACCACGGTTGCGAGCGCGTCCATCATGGGCACCGAGGCGTTGCCGTACCTTTTTATGCCCGTTTTGTCCTTGAGGGCCTTGCTCAAGGCCTCTCCCAGGCATATGCCCACATCTTCGACCGTGTGGTGAAAGTCGACCTCTATGTCTCCCTTTGCGCTTATCGCAAGGTCCAGCAGGCCGTGCCTGGCGAATAGCGAGAGCATGTGGTCGAAGAACGGTATGAGGGTATTAACCTCGTAGCTGCCCTTTCCGTCCAGGTTGAGCCCCACCCGGATGTCAGTCTCCGAGGTCTTTCTGGTTACGTTTGCCTTTCTCTGGGCCTTTCTCGGCATGATGGGTCTCCTTTTTTATAAGGACCGGTATACCCCCAACCAGGGGTTAAGAGCGTTCCCCCCCGTTTCCCCCCTTTTAACCTTTTAACCTTATGGCAACGCTTCTTGCGTGTGCTTCGAAGCCCTCGAGTTTTGCGAACCTCTCTGTGGGCGGGCCGAGGGCCTTTAATCCCTGCCTTGAAAGGGAAACCACACTCGAGCGCTTTATAAAGTCCTCGACCCCCAGGGGAGAGGAGAAACGGGCCGTGCCGCCCGTGGGGAGCGTGTGGTTGGGCCCTGCAAGGTAATCTCCCGTCGCCACGGGGCTGAGGGCCCCCAGGAATATGGCCCCCGCGTTCTTTACGAGCACCAGCACCTCTTCGGGCCTCTGGGTGAATATCTGGAGGTGTTCGGGGGCTATTGTGTTTGTTATCCTGGCGGCCTCGACAAGGTTCCTGGTCAATATAACGGTACCGTAGCTCGATATGGAAGCCTCGGCGACGGTTCTCCTTTTAAGCCTCTTAAGCTGTTTCGAGACCTCCTTTTTAACTTCTCCGGCCATTTTTGTCGAGGTGGTGACCAGTATGCTTGAGGCGAGCTCGTCGTGTTCCGCCTGGGCAACGAGGTCCGCCGCAATCCACGCCGGGTCCCCCGTGCCGTCGTTGAGTATGAGCACCTCGCTCGGTCCTGCGACCATGTCTATGTCCACCGTCCCGTAGACGAGTTTCTTGGCAGTTGCGACATAGATATTTCCCGGCCCCACGATCTTGTCCACCTTCGGTACGGTCTTAGTGCCGTATGCCAGGGCCCCGATTGACTGTGCACCCCCGACCCGGTAAACGCGGTCTACACCTGCGAGCTCTGCCGCTGCGAGAACGTAGGGGTTTATACGGCCCCTCGAAGGAGGGGTCACCATGATGATTTCCTTAACTCCTGCGACCCTGGCAGGGATCGCGTTCATGAGGACCGTCGAGGGGTAGGCCGCCTTCCCACCGGGCACGTAAATGCCGACCCTCTCAAGGGGCGTTATCCTCTGGCCCAGGGCCGTCCCGTTCTTCTCGACCGTATACCAGGAGTTCGGGACCTGCCTTCTGTGGAACTCGTCGAGGCGTGTAGAGGCGAGTCTTAAAAGCTCTAAGTCCCTTACGGGTATCTTCTTTAGTGTGCTTTTTATCTCCCTTAAGCTTACCTTGAGCTTACCCTTCACGTTTACGCGGTCGAAGGCCTCGGTATACTCGTAAAGGGCCCTGTCGCCCCTTTTCCTCACCTCTTCGAGTATCGCGGCGACCTTTGCCTCGACCCTCGATGTATCGGACCGGCCCCGTTCGAGAACTTCCTTGAGTGCGGCCTTGAATCCCTTGTTTTTCGGGTTCAATGTCTTCATCGGTTCTCCTTAAGAAGACTCACTTACGGCCTTGGACAGCCTTTCTACCATCTGCTTAACCCTTGTGGGCTTGGTCTTGAGGCTTGCGCGGTTTACCACGAGCCTGGACGTAACGTCCATTATGGTCTCCACCTCCACGAGGCCGTTTTTCTTCAACGTCTCGCCGGTCTGGACCAGGTCCACGACCCGCTCCGAGAGCCCGAGGAGCGGGGCAAGCTCGATGGAGCCGTAGAGTTTTATCAGTTCCACCTGTATGCCCTTCTCCAGGAAGTGCCTCAACGTGATATTCGGGTACTTTGTTGCGACCCTTATGTGCGTCCAGTGCCTCGGGTTGTCTTTTTTAAGCATTTCCCCGGGCTCTGCAACGACCATCCTGCAATAGCCTATGCCAAGGTCAAGGGGTTCGTAAAGGTCTTTTTTCTCTTCGGCGAGGACGTCACTTCCAGCCACCCCCATGTCCGCGGCCCCGTACTCAACGTAGGTGGGCACGTCCTGGCTCCTCAAGATCATGAACCTGAGGCCCTGTTTTTTCTTCTCGAAGATTAGCCTGCGATGGTCTTTTAGGGCCGAGCTTATGTTCACCCCGACGGAGTTAAAGAGCCCTGCGGCCTCTTTGAGTATCCGGCCCTTGGGAAGAGCTATTGTTAGAGTCTGACCTTTCGTACCCTTCATCGTTTTACCCTTTTGATGTTCGCACCGAGGGAGCCCAGTTTTTTCTCTATACCCTCGTATCCCCTGTCGAGGTGGTATATCCTCGAGACCTCCGTTATACCGTCGGCCACGAGGCCCGCAAGCACGAGTGAAGCGCTTGCCCGGAGGTCCGTCGCCATAACGGGCGCCCCGCTTATACGCTCCACCCCCTTCACTATGGCGTTCCTGCCGTCCACCGTTATGTCCGCGCCCATGCGTTTGAGCTCTCCGACGTGCATGAACCTGTTCTCGAATACCTCTTCGGTTATAACACTCAGCCCGCTCGCCCGGGTCATCATCGCCATCATCTGGGCCTGCATGTCCGTTGGGAAGCCCGGGTAGGGCCTGGTCTTTATATCCACGCTCCTTACGGGCCAGTCCCCTGTTACGTTGACCCCTTCGGGCTCCTCTCTTATCTCGGCCCCTGCGGCCTCGAGTTTCTCGGTTAACGCCTCGAGGTGGCCGAGCGGACAATCCTTTATAAGTGTGTTTCCCTTTGTCATGGCAGATGCGACCATGAACGTGCCCGCCTCGACCCTGTCGGGTATGACCCTGTGGGAGGCGGGCTTAAGCTCGCTTACGCCTTCAACCCTTATCCTTTCTGTCCCTGCGCCCGAGATGTCCGCTCCCATCTTCACAAGGGCCTCGGCCAAAGCCACTACCTCGGGCTCGCGGGCCGCGTTCTCAATGGTTGTACGGCCGTCGGCAAATACCGCGGCGAGCATCAAGTTTTCCGTGCCGGTGACCGTGGGGATATCAAAGGAAATCTTCGCCCCCTTGAGCCTCGCGGCTTTAACTACGATGTAGCCGTGCTCTATTGCCACGTCGGCGCCCATCTTCTGGAGCCCCGTAAGGTGCAAATTAACCGGACGCGCCCCTATTGTGCAGCCACCGGGAAGGCTAACCCTGGCCCTTTTGAACCTCGAAACGAGCGGGCCGAGGACCAGTATGGACGCCCGCATGGTCTTTACCAGCTCATAGGGCGCCTCGGGTTTAACAGAATCCGGGGCGCTTATCTTGAGCGTTTCCCCTTTGTTCTCTGAGGCAACCTCGCAGCCCATGCGCCTGAGGAGCTTTTTGAAGGTCTCGATGTCCTTGAGCCTCGGCACATTGGTCACCGTATTCGGGCCGTCTATAAGAAGCGAGGCGGCCATTAAGGGGAGCACCGCGTTCTTCGCCCCGCTCACCTGTACCTCGCCCACAAGTCTGTTACCGCCCTCTATAATTAATTTATCCATACACGTTCAGATAAAGTACTGGCTGCCAAAAGGGTAAATTAAAAAAGTCTGTTACCGCCCTCTATGATGAGTTTGTCCATTTACGCTCAGATAAAGTACTGGCTGCCAAAAGGGTTAAACTAAAAAGTCTATTACCACCTTCTATGATGAGTCTATCCATGTAAGCCCGCTGTTTATGAGATTAAAAAAACAGGACTTGAGATCCTGTGCGTGTATATCCCCTTGATGGAAAACCCGTTTATCCCGGGAAAACCCGTTTGTCCCGGATGAAGTAAAAATAAAATTAAAAAAATTATTCGTTAATCGCTTTGCCCTGTTCCTTAAACGCCTCTGCCTGGTAATAGGTTATGACGTTGTCGGTAAGCTCCTTCAGGTCCCCTTCGAGGACGGTATCGAGCTTATGGAGCGTGAGTCCTATACGGTGGTCTGTTACCCTGTTCTGGGGGAAGTTGTATGTCCTTATCTTCTCGCTCCTGTCGCCGGTACCGACCTGCATCCTGCGCTCGAGGGCGAGCTTTTGCTGCTGCTCGGTTATCTTTTTATCCAGGAGCCTCGAGAGAAGTATCTTCATCGCCTTCTGCCGGTTCTTGTGCTGGCTCTTCTCGTCCTGGCAGTTAACGGTCATGCGCGTCGGGATATGGGTAATCCTGACGGCCGTTTCCACCTTGTTCACGTTCTGCCCGCCGTGCCCCCCGGCTCTGAAAGTATCTATCCTGAGCTCATCGGGTTTTACCTCGACCTCGACCTCCTCGGCCTCCGGCATGACGGCGACCGTTACGGTCGAGGTATGGCGCCTTCCCGAGGTCTCTGTCTCGGGCACCCTCTGTACCCTGTGGACCCCGCTTTCGTATTTTAGCCTGGAGTATGCCCCGCGCCCCTCGAGCATGGCGATTATTTCCTTGAAGCCGTTAAGCCCGGTGGGGTTTGAGCTCAGGACCTCCACCCGCCAGCCCTCGCTTTCGGCGAACCTCGAATACATCCTGAAGAGCTCGGCGGCGAAAAGGGCGGACTCCTCCCCGCCCGCGCCGGCCCTTATCTCGAGTACAACGTTCTTTTCGTCGTTCGGGTCCTTCGGGAGGAGCATTATCTTGAGCTTCGTCGTGAGCGCTTCGTTTTCGGTCTGAAGCGTGGCTATCTCCTCCTTGGCAAGGCCCTTCAATTCCTCGTCCTTGCCCTCGAGTATGAGCCTTCCCTCTGCGAGCTCGGCCTGGACCTTCTTCAATCTACGGTAGACTTCCACCGTTCCCTTGAGCGAGGAGTGTTCCCTCGCGTAGTTCCGGTAGGCCTCCTGGTCAGTGAGGACCTCGGGACGACCGAGTAGCTCGGTGAGCTCCATATATCTTTTTTCAACCTCTTCGAGTCTGTCAAAAAGCATTCTCCTGGTTCGCCCTTTTCCGTCCGCAATCAGTGTGCTTTTACTGGTTATCTTCTGCAAACCGACGGCAGAGGTCCGGGACACTCCTTTATAGTTTATTCAAAAGAGAATCTCATGGAGGGAGTTTTTCCCCTACCGTCCTCAAGACCCTCTATGGTGGTTTCTTATTTCATGGTTTGGCGGTTAATGCGAAGGTTTTTACTGAGTTGGGGGTTAAGCTCAGTGGAGTGTTTTTGAGCCTGACGCGTGGGTTCAGCTATCAGGTCTTGTATTTCTGATACTTACGTCTGAACTTCTCCACCCTGCCCGCCGTGTCCACGAGCCGCTGCTTACCTGTATAGAAGGGATGGCAGTTAGAACATACCTCCAGGGACATGTCCTTCTTCGTGGAACGGGTGGTTATCTCAAACCCGCAGGCGCAGCGGACCTTCGTAACCTCATATTTCGGATGTATACCTTCCTTCATTGAGCCTACACCTCTTTAAAGAATTCAATTATGTAATCATAGCAGAGCTTACCCCGGGAATGCAAGAGAAAACCGACACGAGATGCGCTGTCATACGAGGGGGGAGGGGGGAGGGGGGAGGGGGAGGGCATTCGCCGCCAGCGGGCACATTCGTCCCATGCGAGGGGGGCGAGGGGGGCGAGGGGGGATAGCTTTTGGCCTTTCGTAAGCAGACCGAAGAAGATGAGCCTTGTGGCCGGCAAGGGGTCCGTGCGCTAAAAAAGAGGGTAACAGGGATGGGCCGGGGGAGGGACCTACTTGTTCATGGATTTGAAGAAGTCCTTGTTGGTCTCGGTGCTCTGGATCTTGTCGAGCAGGAACTCCATACCCTCGACCGGGTTAAGCGGCTGAAGGACCTTCCTCAGTATCCAGATCCTGTTAAGCTCCTCTTTGGGCAGGAGCAGGTCCTCCTTCCTCGTGCCGGATTTGTTGAGGTCTATGGCAGGGAAGATCCGCCTTTCCGAGAGCTTCCTGTCGAGCACTATCTCCATGTTGCCCGTGCCCTTGAACTCTTCGAATATGACCTCGTCCATCCTGCTGCCGGTATCTATGAGGGCCGTGGCTATAATGGTGAGGCTTCCGCCCTCCTCGATGTTCCGGGCCGCGCCGAAGAACCTCTTCGGCTTATGGAGCGCGTTGGAGTCCACGCCGCCCGAGAGCACCTTCCCGCTCGGAGGCACCACGGCGTTGTAAGCCCTTGCGAGCCTTGTGATGCTGTCGAGCAGTATCACCACGTCCTTCTGGTGCTCGACAAGCCTCTTGGCCTTCTCTATGACCATCTCGGCCACCTGTACGTGTCTCTGAGCGGGCTCGTCGAAGGTCGAGCTTATGACCTCGCCCTTTACAGACCTCTGCATATCGGTGACCTCTTCGGGCCTCTCGTCTATCAGGAGCACAAGGAGAACCACCTCCGGGTGGTTCGTGGTGATGGAGTTGGCCGTCTTCTGAAGCAACATCGTCTTCCCTGCACGCGGAGGCGAGACGATAAGCCCCCTCTGGCCCTTCCCGAGGGGGGTGAAGAGGTCCATTATCCTCATGGATATGTCGCTTTTCGGGGGTACCTCGAGGGCGAACTTTTCCTGCGGGTAAAGGGGCGTGAGGTTGTCGAAAAGTATCTTCTCCTTTGCAACCTCCGGGGGCTCGTGGTTAAGCGCCTCCACCTTCAGGAGCGCGAAGTACCGCTCGCCCTCCTTGGGGGGCCTTATCTGTCCGGACACTATGTCACCGGTCCTCAGGTTGAACCTCCTTATCTGCGAAGGCGAGACATAGATGTCGTCGGGCCCCGGCAGGTAGTTGTAATCGGGCGCCCTCAGGAACCCGAAACCGTCGGAAAGTGTTTCGAGCACGCCCTCACCGTATATGAGCCCGTCCTGCTCGCTCTGGGCCTGCAGGAGAGCGAATATGAGGTCTTGTTTTCTCATGGCGGCTGCCCCTGCTATATTGTACTTCCTGGCGAGCTGGGAAAGATCGTCTATTTTCTTTTCTTTCAGGTCTTTGATGTTCATATATTGCTCCGTTAGGTTTTTGTCAAGGTTAAAAGGTCAGATGGACGGATGTGGCCGCAGATTAGAGTTTTCTGTGAAAGATACTTTCAACGGGTTTATTTCTTAGACCCTTTGGATTATTGGTATATCAGGTATGGCGGATACTATATGGTAATCCTTGTTCGAAAGGTACCTAAAATTTAGCACGGTTGGTATAAGGTGTCAACTGTTTTTTTCCTTGCTGTCTTTACAAAGGACCTTAAGCCTCTCGTATATACCTTCCACCGCGCCGACGGCCTCTTCGACGCTCCCGTTGGCGTCTATCACGAAGTCCGCGAAATCGACCTTCTCGTTCGTCGGCATCTGAGAGCCCATGCGCCTTTGTGCCTCCTCGCGGCTGATATCGTCCCTTTTCATTATCCTCTCTATCTGTCTGGCTTCGTCTGCGTAAACAACCACCACCCTGTCCATCTTTTTGTGGAGCCCCACCTCTATAAGGAGGGGCGCGTCCACGACTATTATCTCTCCGGGGTGGGTTTTTTTAAGCCCCTCGATTCTACGGTTCATCTCACGGATGATCCCGGGGTGGGTTATCTCGTTTAGCCTTTTAAGCCTCCCGGGGTCGGAAAATACCTCTTCCGCGAGGGCCTTTCTGTCCAGGGTGCCGTCGGGCTTTATAAACCCGGAGCCGAACTCCTGGATTATCTCGTCGTAGGTCGGGCTCCCGGGCCTCGTTAGCTCCCTGGCTATCTCGTCACAATCCACGAGGTGCGCGCCGAGCCTTTTAAACTCTTTGGCCACGAGGCTCTTTCCCGTGCCCAGGCCGCCCGTAAGTCCTACTATCAATGCCTCACTCCTTTATCATTATGAAACTTATCTGACGGCCCGCCCTCTGCCCTTCCTTCCTGTAGGAGAAAAAGAGCTCATTACGGCACGAGGTGCAAAGGCCCTCGTCCGAGATATTTTCCCTCAAGAGGCCCGAGGTGACTAATTGCTCCACGTTGGCCTCCTTTATGTCGAGCCTTCGGCCTTTTAAGCTTTTTAAATCTTTTAACTTATGCCGCCCACCGAAGGCCCTCTCGAACTCGCCGGCGACTGTACCATCCACCTCGTAGCAGCAAGGCCCTATCGAAGGGCCCAGGGCAGAAACCAGGTCCGGGGGGTTCGAGCCGAATCTTTCTCGTAATACTTCGACGGTCTTCGAGGCCACCTTCTCAAGTGTACCCCTCCAGCCGGCGTGAACTATCCCCGCGGCCTTTTTTATCGGGTCGAAGAGCACGATGGGCAGACAGTCGGCCGTGAGAACCCCCAGAGAAACCCCCGGAAGGCCGGTAACAATTGAGTCCGCCTCCACGGGGTGCGGCCCGCCGGCCCCTTTTTCCTCGACTATGAAGACCGAGCTCCCGTGGACCTGGTTTACGGTTACCGGCCCCCGGGGCTGCAGACCGAAGACCTCGGCGAGCCTCTTATAGCTCGCATGTATTTCATTCGATACATCTCGAGTCCGGCACAGGGCCAGCGGTTTCAGGGTTATCCCCTTCCTTCCCAGGAAGCCGTGTACGAGGGGGCCTGAGTGGGCGAGCCCGCCGGACGAGACATAGGGTATGCCGTCTTTTTCTAAGAACATCGTTCTTCCAGGAGCCTTATGAGCTCCACCATGTGACGGGGGTAGGGGGCCTTGAATACCATGTACTCATCTTTGCCGGGGTGTACGAAACCGAGTGTCATCGCGTGGAGGCAGTTTTCCTTGAGCCCCTTTATTTCGTCCGCAACGGGCTTGGCCATGTTCGGAGGTGGCGTCCTCTTTCCGTATACCCTGTCGCCGACGACCGGGTGCTTGATACTCGAAAGGTGGACCCTTACCTGGTGGGTGCGGCCCGTATCAAGTGTTACCTCTACGAGCGTCAACCAGCCCCAGCGCTTCAAGACCCTGTAACGGGTCACGGCCCTGCGGGCCCTTCTCGTCCTGGGGGAGATCTTCTTCCTGTCCCTTGTGTCCCTACCTATGGGCAGGTCCACGGTGCCCTCGTCGTCTTTTATCGAGCCCCACACGAGGGCGTGGTAGCGTCTCGTGGTCGTATGGTCCTTGAACTGCTTTGCAAGGCTTATGTGGGAGCGGTCGTTCTTCGCGACGACGATAAGCCCGGAGGTGTCCTTGTCTATACGGTGTACGATTCCCGGCCTCAAGGGCCCGCCTATCGAAGAAAGATTCTTTATGTGGTGGACGAGGGCGTTTACGAGTGTTCCGGTCTTCCTCCCCGCGCCGGGGTGCACCGTGAGCCCGGCCTGCTTGTTTATAACGATTACGTCCCGGTCCTCGTAGATTATGTCAAGGGGTATGGGTTCCGGTTCCACCCCCGGGGGTTCGGGCTCGGGCAGTCTTACAAGGACCTCCTCAGAGTCCCTTACCCTGTGGCTTGCCTTTGCGACGTGGCCGTCTATTGTAACGAGCCCTTTGGTTATCAGGTTCTTGACCCCCGAGCGGGTAAGCCCGGGGAGTTTTTCCGATATAAAGATATCGAGCCTCTTTGTGACCTCATGGCTTCTTACAACAAAGGTATGCGTGGCTTCCATACGAGGTCCCTGGCTTTTCCGGCTAGTAAAATGGGGGGAGGTTTCTGCTACCAGATATGTGACTCTATGTCGCCGTTCCTCTTTATGAGGATGTCGACGATCGCCTTGTTGAAGAAGTTGGTTTTCCCGACGAGCTCCGGGTCCACGCGGCCCTTGTAGTATTTTTCGCCCTCCTCGAGCTCTTCGGAGAGGAGCTCAATGAGGTTGTCTTTTTTCAAGCCCTCGTGGATCTTTTCTTCGTTGTACAGTGCGATGTCCGATACGATCGTCCGCGCGAGGCGGGCCGCTGCTTCAGGGGTGTTGATCAATTCCTTCTCCTTGCTTTTGTTTCGATATCTCTCTTACGAGGAACTCCTCGCTCATCTCCGCGTTGGCCATCACCAGCTTTTCAACGAGCCCTGCGTCGCCTTTCTTGAAGGCTGAGATTATCTCGGCGTGCTGTTTTACGGAAACGTCCATCCTGCCCTCGAGGCTGAGGGCGGTGACCCTGAGCCTTTCGAACTGCTGGACGAGCTGGTGGACCAGGGCGCAGAGTTTGTCGTTACCGCATGCCTTCAGGAAGGTGTCGTGGAACTGGTCGTCGTATTTGAAAAAGCCTTTTACGTCGTCCCTTTCGGCACACCTTTGCATGTGCTCGTTCAGGTTCTCGAGCCTCTTAATATCCTTTTCCTTGAGCTTAAAACAGGCCTTTTTTGCGGCGTACCCTTCGAGCAGGCTCTTTATGGCGTAGAAGTCCGCCACGTCCTTTGCCGTTATGGCGCTTACCACGGCCCCCTTTCTGGGCACCACGGTGATGAAGCCCTCTGATTCGAGCTGCCTGAAGGCCTCACGTATGGGGGTTCTGCTTATGCCGAAGCTCTCTGCTATCTCCTGCTCGGGTACCCTCTCGCCCGGGGCGAGCTTGCCCGTAAGGATAGCATCCTTTATGAATTCGACGATGCGCTCCCTTAATGTGAGGGGTTTTTGGACCGGATAGTCCAGTATGCGCGCTTTGTTCATAATATTAATAATGTATACTGTATACCATTAAAAGTCAAGGGTTTTTTGGGCCCAAGGGCGGATTTCCCTTGAATATATGGGGGGTTTTGTGTTTAATATCCTTTTTTGTTATGACAATGAAAACCAGAGAGTTTTGCTGACATGAAAAAGCCCGTAACAGACCAGATACATGTACACATACCCTACCGGATGCTCATAAGAAGGCTGGACGAGGTGCTTCGAGCAGGGCTTAACCCCGAGATATTCCTCGACGGCGATGCACTCGACGGCACAAGCCCCGATGAGTTAAAGCAGGTTTCCGGGGCCTTCCATAAAAGGGGACGCACGATTACCATCCACGGGCCCTACATGGACCTGAGCCCCGGCGGGGCTGACGAAAAGGTAAGACGCGCAACGGTTGAGAGGTACAGGCAGACCTTCGAGGCCGCAAGTTATCTTAAGCCCGGGGCAATAGTACTTCACGGCGGGTGGGACGAGCGCAGGTTCGACGGCGACGTGGAGCTCTGGCTCAACCAGAGCCTCAAGACATGGCCGGAATTCATAAAAGAGGCGGAAAGGCTGGGAACCAAGATAGCCGTTGAGAACATCTTCGACGAAAGGCCGGGCCCCTTGAAGTCCCTCATCGAATCGTTACTTTCGCCCAACTTCCGGATATGCCTTGATGCGGGCCACCTGAACATATTCTCTGAAGTCTCGATGGACGAGTGGTTCAGAGAGATAGGGGCCTTTGTGGCCGAGGTCCATCTCCATGACAATAACGGTGAGAGAGACTACCATCTGCCCGTGGGCGCCGGAAGGGTGGACTTTGAAAAGTTCTTCGCCCTCCTAAGGGAATATGCCCGGGAGCCCATCTACACGATAGAACCCCACGGCGAGCATGCCATGTGGCGGGCCCTGGAGGCGGTGGCAAGGTTCCTTTAAACGGTCTTTCGCCACCCTGAAAAGGCCGAAAAACCTTGACATGGTGGTTCGTTATTTATAAGATAATACACTTAATTTATTTAGCTTATGTTCGATGGACTTTCGGATAGACTCGGCGGCGTGCTCAAGACCCTGAGGGGGTACGGCAAGCTTACGGAAACCAATATCGAGGCCAGCCTGAGGGACGTAAGGCTTGCTCTTTTGGAGGCGGACGTAAACTACGTCGTCGTAAAGGACTTTATCGGCAGGGTCAAGGAAAAGGCCCTCGGAGAAGAGGTGCTCCGGAGCATAACCCCTGCCCAGCAGTTCACCAAGATTGTAAAGGACGAGCTCGCCCGTACCCTGGGTGGAGCTGCCTCGGGGCTCGAGCTCAGGGGAAGACCCGCCGTGGTGATGCTCGTGGGGCTGCAGGGCTCAGGTAAGACGACGAGTGTGGCCAAGCTGGCAAGGCTTTTAAAGGACGAGGGGAGGAACCCCTTCGTCGTAGCCGCGGACCTGGTGCGGCCCGCCGCGGTTTTGCAGCTTAAAATGCTCTCCTGGGATGCCGGAGTCGAGTGCTACGACCCGGCCCCTGGGGCCGAGCGGGGGGCTGAGCGGGGGGTAGTTTATGACACGGCCCGGGTATGCCGGGAGGCGTTGAGAGTGGCCCGGTCGAAGGGCTTTGATACGGTCCTTGTAGATACCGCGGGCAGGCTCCATGTGGATACCGGGCTCATGGAAGAACTCGCGGCCCTCAAGGCCACGCTTGAGCCGTGCGAGGTCCTTTTCGTAGCCGACGCGATGACGGGCCAGGACGCGGTCACGACGGCCCTAAGCTTTGACCGCGATGTGGGTATAACCGGGATTGTCCTTACAAAACTCGACGGGGACGCAAGGGGCGGGGCCGCGCTCTCCATGCGTTTTACAACGGGCAAACCCATAAAGTTTGCCGGCGTGGGAGAAAAGCTCGACGCCCTTGAGCCCTTCCATCCCGAAAGGCTCGCAGGAAGGATCCTGGGCATGGGCGACGTCGTAACGCTCGTGGAGAAGGCCCATGAGGCGATAGACGAGGACAAGGCCCGGGAGCTCGATAGGAAGATAAGAAAGGACGCGTTCACGCTCCAGGATTTTCTTGAACAGCTCCAGAATATAAAGCGGCTCGGTCCCCTCGAGGGGGTTCTTTCCATGCTCCCGGGCTTCGACCAGATGAAAAAGAGGAAGGGCGTAAAGGTAAACGACAAGGAGATCGACCGGATCGAGGCCATTATTAATTCTATGACAGTTGAAGAACGGCTGAACCCCTCGGTGTTGAACGCAAGGCGCAGGATAAGGATAGCCAGGGGGAGCGGGACCAGGGTCGAGGACGTTAACAGGCTCGTAAAACAATACTCGAAGGTGCGCCAAGTGATGAAGAAACTGGCAAAACCCGGGGGGATAGACCTGAGGGGTCTTTTCCAGGCCTGACAAGCCGTTAGTTTAAAACACAGGGCAAAGGAGGTGATAAGAGAAGATGGCGGTAAAGATAAGGCTTGCGAGGGTTGGAGCCAAGAAGAGGCCGTTCTACCGTATAGTGGTGGCCGATTCCCGTTCTCCGAGAGACGGTAAATTTATAGAGATGATAGGCACGTACGACCCTTTGACTAACCCTGCCAGGGTCGAGGTCGACAGGGAGAAGCTCCGGGGCTGGCTTACTAAAGGGGCCGTTGCCACAGAGACGGTAAAGCGGTTGCTTAAAAAAGCGGAGCCCAAGGGTAAAGGGCAGAGCGCGGCATGAACAATGCGTAGCGGTATGACAACACGTGACCAAGTGAGGGAGGTAGCGAATGAAGGAGCTAATCGAGTACATCGCGAAGGCGCTCGTTGATCACCCTGACCAGGTAAGGGTGTCGGAGATCTTAGGCGAGAAGACATCTGTTATTGAACTCGCGGTAGCAAAGGATGATCTGGGCAAGGTCATAGGCAAGCAGGGAAGGACCGCCAAGGCCATCAGGACCATTCTTACCGCTGCATCAACGAAGCTCAGGAAGAGGTCCGTTCTGGAGATAGTTGAATAAAGAAGATACCATCAGGGTCGGTAAAATTACAGGGCCCCACGGCGTGGGCGGCGAGATAAGGCTCCGGGCCTGGGGGGTGCCGGAAGACCTTTTTGAGTTGGCCGGGGGGGAACTTACAGAGCTTATAATCGACGGAAGACCTTACACCATAAAGGGCGCGCGCAAACACAAAGGCTCGGTCCTTTTTAAACTCGAAGGGATTTCTACAAGGGACCAGGCCGATACGCTTACCGGATGCGAGGTCTCCGTCAGAACGAAGGAACTGCCAGCGCTCGGCGAGGGCGAATATTACTGGTTTGAACTTATGGGCATGGAGGTCCGGGACGAGGAGGGTAAAGGGCTCGGTAGTATTTTCAATATCTGCGCCACTGGAAGTAACGACGTATACGAGGTCCGCGGGGACAGGGGCGAGATATTGATACCGGCCATCGAGGGGGTCGTACTCGATGTGGACATGGAGAAAAACTTGATGACCGTCCGGCTTCCCGAAGGACTTCTGCCAGAAAAACATTCTTAAAGATGAGATTCGACATACTGAGTTTGTTCCCCGGGTTCTTTGCATCCCCCCTTGGGGAGAGTATAATAGGCAAGGCGGTAAAAAAGGGGCTCATTGAGGTTC
>JAUVFY010000185.1 GCA_030594025.1 Deltaproteobacteria bacterium
GATTTTCAGCGATTCCCTTTGCAGCGCTCAAAGGGTTTTTTAGTTTTTTTAATATCAGTCTGGCGATAGAGTTTTTTAATTTTTTTATTTAACAGCGCTGCGAGAGTGGCGGACAGGCAGACGCGCCAGATTTAGGATCTGGTGGGCAACCGTGGGGGTTCGAATCCCCCCTCTCGCACCACACTTTGCAGTGGGCAATTTTTACAAGCGGTCGTTCCGGGATTTGGTGTTGCAGGTGCAACATGGGCTTTTCTTCAATTGCCGTCCGCAAGGACTCTGAGACCCGGCAATGGGTCTGAGACCCGGCAATGGGCCTGAGCCCCGGCAATGGGCCTGAAGCCCGGCAATGGGCCTGAGGCCCCCTCAATTAAAGGGCCTGAGGCCCCTCAATTTAAAAAACGGAGGGTGTATAAAAGAGATAATGAAGGTACAGGTCGAAGATTTGAGTACGGTTAAGAAGAGGCTTACCATTGAGGTCCCTTCCAATGACGTCGAAAAGGAGGTCAAGGCCGCATACACAGAATTGAAGGGTGCCGCCAGTGTCCCGGGTTTCAGGAAAGGCAACATCCCTGAGAAGATATTGAGGCAGAAGTTCGCCGGGCAGGTCATGGGAGACGTCGCAACGAGGCTCGTACAGAAGACCTATCCCGAGGCCTTAAAGGACAGGGAACTCACCCCTGTTGACAGCCCGGAGATAGAGTTAAGGAAGATAGAGGAAGGGGTGCCGTTCGTTTACTCCGCGACGGTTGAGGTGAGCCCGACTCTGGACGTTAAGGGCTACCGTGCGATGGCCCTTCAAAGGAAGTCTGTGTGGGTAACCGACAAGGAGGTCGAAGAGGGCCTGAAGCGGCTGCAGCAGAGCCACGCCGAGTTCAAGGACGTCGAGAGGGCGGCCGCCCTGGGCGATATGGTGGTGGTGGACTTCGAGGGCACGGTGGAAGGAAAGCCCTTGGAAGGGGCCAGGGCCGTGGATTATTCAATCGTCCTCGGAAAGGGTCAGTTAATTCAGGGCTTTGACGAGTCCCTTGCAGGCGCCGAGGCGGGCTCTACCGTGGAGGTCAGGACCACCTTCCCCGAGGCCCACCGTGACGAGGGCATCGCCGGCAAGGAGGCGGTCTTTGACGTCAAGGTAAAGGCGGTTAAGCAGAGGGTCCTTCCCGCGCTCGACGACGAGTTCGCAAAGGACCTGAACTCGGAAAACCTCGAAGAATTGAGGGGCAAGGTAAAACACGAGATAGAAAAGGCCAAGCAGAGGGAGGAAAAAGAGAGGGTCAGGGCCGAGGCCCTTGAAAAGCTCATAAATGAGAACCCCTTCGAGGTGCCTACCTCCGTTGTGGAAAGGCATCTTTCTGTTATCATCTCCGCCGTTCAGGAGAACAAGAAGCTGGGTATCGTCGACCCCCGGGACAAGGATCTTGGGCCGGAAAAACTCAAGGAACGCTACCGGGAGGCGGCCGTTAAAAGGGCAAAGGCCGACACACTGCTCGACTCCATCGAAAGAAAAGAGAAGATAGAAGTAACGGACACTGAGCTCGAAGAGTACATAAAGGACATGGCCGAGAAGACGGGCTCCACGCCCGAAGCCGTGAGGGGGAGGGTCGAAAAGGAGGGCACAGTAGAGCTCATAAGAGACAGGTTGAAAAGGGAAAAGGTCTTCGATATACTAACGGAGAGCAGGATAATCGTTGAGCCGTGAACCCCGGGGTTCATTGGAGGGGGGAGGTGGATTTTGTTGAATCCGATACGAAGACAAGGTAACCTTGGGAAGGTGAGGAGGCAAAATGACTTTAGTCCCCATGGTAATTGAGGAGACGGGCCGAGGAGAGAGGGCCTTTGATATCTATTCCAGGCTATTGAAGGACAGGATTATATTCCTGGGGAGCCCCGTGGACGACATTGCGGCCAACCTTATAATAGCCCAGATGCTCTTTCTCGAGAGCGAGGAGCCGGAAAAGGACATACACCTGTATATAAACTCCCCGGGCGGCATAGTGAGCGCGGGGCTGGCCATATACGACACCATGCAGTATGTCAAGCCGGCGGTGTCCACCATATGTACCGGGCAGGCGGCGAGCATGGGGGCGCTTCTCCTGGCCGGGGGCGAGGCGGGAAAGAGGTACGCGCTTCCGCACTCGAGGATACTCATCCACCAGCCCCTGGGCGGTGCGCAGGGCCAGGCAACCGACATAGACATACAGGCCCGTGAGATACTGAGGATGAGGGAATCGCTCACGACGATACTCGCCAGGCACACGGGCCAGTCGCAGGAAAAGCTCCACAGGGACACGGAGCGGGATTTTTATATGACTGGAGAACAGGCGAAGGAATATGGTATAATTGATAAGGTTATCGAAAAGAGGCCGTAGATTGTTTGAGCCCGGCTGAAGCGCAAACAACGGAGGAGGCATATGAGTGCCAACAAGAAAGGCGGGGGCTACCTTACGTGTTCTTTCTGTGGCAAGGGCCAGGACGAGGTGAGAAAGCTCGTGGCCGGCCCGATGGTGTACATCTGTGACGAGTGCATAGAGCTCTGTAACGACATCGTCGCCGAGGAATACGAAAAGGAGAGCTTCAAGAAGAAGGCCAACACCATTCCTAAGCCCGCAGAGATAAAAAGGGTCGTCGACGAGTACGTGATAGCCCAGGACCACGCAAAGAAGATCCTCTCCGTTGCGGTTTACAACCACTATAAGAGGATTGAGAGCAGGGTCACGCTGGGAAACGTGGAGGTGCAGAAAAGTAACATCCTTCTTCTGGGCCCCCCGGGCTCGGGTAAGACGCTTCTTGCCCAGACACTTGCGAAGATACTGAACGTACCGTTCACCATCGCCGACGCCACGACCCTTACGGAGGCCGGCTACGTCGGAGAGGACGTGGAGAACATCATACTGAGCCTTCTGCAGAACGCCGACTACGACGTGGAAAAATGCCAGAGGGGTATCGTTTACA
>JAUVFY010000076.1 GCA_030594025.1 Deltaproteobacteria bacterium
CACCCCCCTGGCTCCGAGGTCCGAGGCGAGGTATCTAACGCTCGCCTCGAGGGCCGCCTTGGCAACACCCATGACGTTATAGTTCTTAACTACCTTCTCACTTCCGTAATAGGTCATGGTCATGATGCTCCCGCCGCGGCCTTCCATCAGGGGGTATGCCCTCTTTGCCAGGGCCACGAGCGAGTAGGCGCTTACCTCCAGGGCTACTCTGAAACCCTCCCTCGAGGTGTCCACGAACTCTCCCTTGAGCTCTTCCTTGTTGGCAAAGGCTACCGAGTGGACGAGTATGTCGAGGGAGCCCCATTCGTTCTTTAATGTATCGAAGACGGATTCAATCTGGTTATCGTCCGTTACGTCGCAGGGGAGTATTATCTTCGAGCCCACGGATTCGGCAAGGGGCCTGACCCTCTTTTCCATAATCTCGCCCGCATAGGTGAAGGCGAGCTCGGCCCCTTCGGCCTTAAGGGCCCTTGCGATGGCCCAGGCGATACTCTTATCGTTCGCGACTCCGAAGATTACCCCCTTTTTGCCCTCAACAAGTCCCATACGTGAAAACCTCCTTTTAACCTTTTAATTCTTTTTTTTACTCTTTTTTAACTCTCACAAGTCAGGGATGTGCCCGGTGATATTCGCCCGGTTGATTCGACGAATGGTTCTTTTCTATCACTATTAGGGCCAGGATTCAATATTTTAGTTTTCGAGGTTTCAGGCTGGGGGGGGCGGAGGGCTGAAGGGGATTTTTGAAGGGATGTCTTATTTTTTGCCTTTTCTGACGGTCTTATAGTATACGGAAAAATCCCTCAAGGGGCAGGCATCGCAGAGCGGGTTCTTGGCCTTGCAGGTCTTCCTGCCGTGGAGGATGAAAAGGAGGGTCGTTTTTGCCCACCTCTTCTTCGGTATTATCGAGCAGAGCTCCCGTTCGATTTCGTCCGGGTCGTCGGGTGCGGCAAGGCCCAGCCTCTTTGAGACCCTCTTAACGTGGGTGTCCACGGCGAGGGCGTCTTTTCCGAAGGCGCTTGCGAGCACTATGTTGGCGGTCTTCCTTCCCACGCCGGGCAGCGTTGTGAGCTCCTCGACCGTTTCCGGGAGCTTCCCGCCGAAGTCCTCGATTAACTTCTTCGAGCAGTTCTGGATGCTTCTGGTCTTGTTCCTGTAGAAGTTTATCGAGCGTATGTCCTTTTCGAACCCGGCCCTGTCGGCCGAGGCATAGGCGCGCGCGGTCCGGTATTTCTTGAAAAGGCTCTTCGTGGTCATGTTCACGCGTTCGTCCGTGCACTGGGCGGATAGTATCGTGGCTACGAGGAGCTCGAGGGGGTTGGAGAATTTTAGCGCGATCTTCGCGTCGGGGAATTCCTTTTCGAGTATATCGAGTACCTTCTTTGCCTTTTCCTTCTTGTCCATCTTAAATTTTTAAATTTTAAATTTTTAAATTTTTTAGATTAACGGGGTTGGAACAATGGGGGAGGCAGGGGCGCTCAGTAATTCCTCTCTATAACGTAGTCAGCGACCGCTATCATGGCAGCCCGCTCGATATTCGGCTCGAAGAGCTCGAGCTGGCCCTTGGCCCTTTCAACCCGGGCCCGTGCGTTGTCCATCGTGTACTCTATACCCTCGTGTTTGTTGATAAGGCCGATTATCTCTTCGAGCGCCTTCTCGTCGGCCTCGTCGGAAGTTACGGCCCTGTTTATGGTCTCCCTCTCCGCGGGTGAAGAGTCCCTGTAGGTCTTTATCAGCGGCAGCGTGACCTTGCCCTCCCGGAGGTCGTTTCCCACGGCCTTGCCCAGGTCCTCGTCCTTTGAGGTATAGTCGAGGCAGTCGTCCATGAGCTGGTAGGCTATGCCCAGGTCCATGCCATAGCTCGCGAGGGCCGTTTCTTTGTCCCCGGGCATCTCTCCGAGGATGGCGCCCACCTGGCACGCCGCGGAGAAGAGTACCGCTGTCTTGTTGGTTATGACCTTCAGGTAGTCCTCTTCCGTAGCCTTCGCGTCGGAGTGCTTTATGAGCTGTAAGACCTCGCCCTCGGCCATGTGCGTTGTGGTGCGTGCAAGGACGTCCATTATCCTCAAGTTCCCGTTAGAGACTGCAAGGTAGAATGCCATTGAAAGGAGGAAGTCTCCGACGAGAACGCTCGCGCTGTTTCCCCAAAGGGCGTTGGCCGAGGCGTTCCCGCGCCTCAGGTCCGCGTTGTCCACGACGTCGTCATGGAGGAGTGTGGCGGTGTGGATGAACTCGAGGACCGCGGCAAGCGGGATCTGGCGTGAGCCGTGGTAGCCGCAGAGCCTTGCCGAAAGGAGAAGCATAAGGGGCCTGAACCTCTTACCCCCGCTCATCAGTATATACTCCCCCATCTTCCTTATGAGGTAGACATCCGAGCTCAGGTTCTTCTTGAACTCCTCCTCGACCTTCTTTACGTCGTCCTTTATGAGTTCAAAGGCCTCCTGGATATGCATGCATTACCCCTTTCGAGAATGTCCCGAGAATGTTACCCTACTCGTGGCAGGGCTGTCAATTTTTTTTAGTTCTTTTAGTTTTTTTAGTTTTTTTTAATTTAAATTAAAGGGAATCCCGGTTTCCCCCGGTATCCTTTATAATAGAACGCTTTAGCGATGTTTCTATCTACAACACGCAGGTCCTTCTTATCATGCACCTGGCGCACTTCACAGGGTCGAGCGTCTTCGGGCACTCCTCGAGGATGCCGAGCCTTGCGAGGGCGAAGTCGTATTTAACTGGGTCCTGGGGGCCGAGCTCTTTAAGGCTCTCGGTTATCTCCTCGGCCATCTTCCAGTCCGGGGTAGCCCTGGCCGTAAGCCCGATATTCTTCGAAATCCGCGCGATGTGCGTGTCCAGGGGGATTACGAGCTTCGAGGGGTCGACCCTCTTCCACAGGCCCAGGTCCAGGCCGTCGTCCCTCCTAACCATCCACCGCAGATACAGGTTGAGCCTCTTGCAGGCGCTCCCCTGCGCCGGCGATGGGAAGAAGAACCTCACTCCGGCTCTGGCCGGCAGCCCCTTTGTGCCGTAAATTCGGTCCGTATCGAGCGTCGTTAAAACCCTTTCGGAAAAGGAAGCGAGGGCGGACTTTATGTTATTTTCTTCCGGGCGGTAGCCTTCAAGGAAAAATCTTTCGATTGAGCCGTAGCCCTCGAGAATCTGCCTTGCGTAGTATATGAGGCAGCTTATGTCACGGCCGTCGTTAAAGCGGTGTGTTATGTGGCGGAAGAGTCTTTTATCCCTTGCGGGCCTGAATTCCCTCGTAAAACGGTGAGGCTCCCAGCCCATTACATCCAGGACACTTTCGATACTCCTTTTAATCTGCCTTACCTGGCCTTACGCGAGAGAGGAGGCTATGAGCCCCGTTAATTCCCTGTCCTCGTCGGTCTTAACCCTGTGGACGAACTCAAGGGGGTCTGAAGAGAGGAACCTCTTGTCGAACGTTTCATAGAGCCTTTCCAGGAGGTCTTTTAACCGTTCTTTGGCCATCTCCGGGTAGTAAAAGGGTGGGAGCCAGGTGTCCGAAAGGGGTGTATCCGGTCCCGGGTAGATAAATCGTTACCCCGCAAGGGGTCTGAAATCAACGGGTTAATGATACAACAACAACAGTATACAGTCCAGCATTTTAACTTGCTTAACGGGTCGGTAAACCCGGGTAGAGTGCCGTAAACATCGGCGTTATGGGCAGGCGGGCAACACCGGAACAAGTAGGAAAAGTGTTGACATTAACGCAAAGCGTGGTAAATTTCCCTGATGTTCCCGAAAATGAAAGGCAAGATAAACTTAGTCCCTTCCATCGCGGACGTCCTGTTCGTTGCAATCTTAATCCGCCTCTCGCTTTTATCGTCCAGCCTCCTTGCAGATGGCGACACGGGCATCCACATCCGTGCAGGGGAGTATATATTAAACACACTTGCCGTTCCCACCCACGACATTTTCAGCTACGTAACTCCCGCTCCCCCGTGGACCTACCATCACTGGCTTTCGGGGGCGATAATGGCTCTCGTCCACAGGGCCTTCGGGCTTAACGGGATAGTCCTTTTTTTCTCATTTCTTGTCTCTTCTATATTTTACCTGCTCTTTAAAATACTGAGGTCGTACAAGGGGAACATACTAACGGCCATCATCGTCGTGGTCCTGGTGATTACCTCTTCCCAGGTACACTGGCTGGCGAGGCCCCATGTATTTACGCTGCTCTTCCTTGTAGTATGGTACTACCTGCTCGACCTCTACCAGTACAGGGACAGAAACTACCTGTATCTGCTCCCCCCGATAATGCTCCTGTGGGTCAATATGCACGCGGCCTTCGTGCTGGGCTTTACGCTTTTGGGGGTCTATCTCGCCGGCAACATCGTCCTTGCCCTCAGTTCCGGGGGGGGTGAGAGAAAGAGCTATGGCCGGAAGGCCCTGATACTCGCTCTGGCGATGTTTTTCTGTATTTTCGCGTCCTTGGTAAACCCCTATGGTTACCATATACTGCTTTTCCCGCTTGAGGTGTATTCAAACACGTTAATAATGGATAACGTCATGGAATTCCTCTCTCCCAACTTCCATGAACCCATGCCCTTTAAATACATGCTTTTCCTAATGATAGCGGTGTTGGCCATCTCCAGGACCCAGCTTAACGTTATAGAGATCGCCCTTGTGCTGATTAGTACCTACATGGCCCTCTATTCGGTAAGAAACATCCCCATATTTGCCATCATAGCGGCGCCCGTACTTGTCAGGCAGATCGACCTGTTGGTGGAAGGGGGAACAGGCAGGCTCTCGAGGTTTTTAAAGAAGCGCTCAGAAAGGATAGGCTCCATAGACTCCCTTTCAAGGGGGTATTTCTGGCCCCTTGCAGCGACCCTCCTGGTCGTCGGCTTTTTTGCGGCGGGAAGTCTTGACCATAATTTCGATGAAAAAGACAAGCCCTTGGCCGCGATGGAGTTCTTGAAAACGGAAAATATCCCGGGAAACATGTTTAACAAGGACGAGTTCGGCGACTTCATCATCTATGAGGCATGGCCCCGGTACAAGCCCCTTTTTGACGGCAGGATAGACATACACGGCACCGGGGGGTTGGAGGATTTCTTGAGAGTAGCGAACGTAAAACCAGGATTGGAAAAGATACTGGACAAATACGACGCAAACTGGATAATATACCCCTCGGGTTCCGCATTGTCCTATTTTCTGCTCCAAAAGGATGACTGGAAGCTTATATACTCGGACGGTGTGGCGGACATATTCATAAGAAATACGGCGGAAAACCGGAGGCTTATAGAAAGATACAAAGACGTAAAGCCGGTGGAAAAAGCCCTGTAATGCTTTAAGGACTTATCTCGCGCATGGCATAAAACCCCCCAAATGTACTGCATAAAAATCCCTCGAATGTACTACATGAATTTTGTTGACATATGTAGCAATTTAGCTATAATTCTATACTTAGTTGGTAGGGGTAGGTCCTTGGTTGACATTTTTTTTGGGCAGGTTATACTTTGAGGCAGGTTATACTTTGAGTAAGAATGGCCAAAAAAATGTAGGAGGTGGTTTGAAAGAACCAACCAATAAGCCGGGCCAGGTGCCTGGCAAAACAAAAAGGAGGGAAAAATGAAGCGTTTAACAGAGTTTTATGATTGGCTGGGGGCAAAGCTGGCTTACCTGAAAAACGAGAAGGGTCAGACGCTGATAGAATACATCCTTATTATCGTTGTCGTCGCCCTTGCGATCATCTTCATCTACGAAGCGATTGATCTCAAAAACACAATCTGCGAGACTCTTATTAACCTTGACACAAAGCTTAACAAACCAGGATAAGGGTTTACAAGCAGACAGGGGGGGCGGAAGCCCCCCCTGAAATGAGCGGAACCGATTGACTTCCAGGAGGGCAACAATGGAACGTTTAAGAGACGTTTATGGTCGTTTTCGGGCGAAGCTGGCTTACCTGAAAAATGAGAAGGGTCAGACTCTTATAGAGTACATCCTTGTTATCGTTGTCGTCGCCCTTGCGATTATCTTCATCTACGAATCGATCGGGCTTAATGAGACCATCTGCGAGACCCTTATTAACCTTAACCAAAAGATTAACAAGCCCGGATAAGGGTTGAAGTGCAAAAAGGGGGCTAATGCCTCCCTGAAATTTTTAAAATCTCCTTTTTGGGGGGTCCGGTAAGAAGGGTCCTGATCTGAAAAACCCGGCCTCCTGTTGTCCGCATATGGTTACATATTCGGACGAGGGGCAGAGAGGGGCAGAGCTGTTGTAATAATGTAATAATAAAATGAGGGGGCAAGCAGCCCCCAGGGGATGCTTGTCTTAGAAAACCATGAAAACAAGAGATAAACAACTGGGCCAGACCCTCATAGAGACCACCTTTATCCTCGCTTTAATCCTGCTTATACTCTTCGGGATAGCGGAGTTTGCAAGGGCCTGGTTCCTCAAGAACTCCATTAACAACGCGGTAAGGATAGGGGC
>JAUVFY010000110.1 GCA_030594025.1 Deltaproteobacteria bacterium
TAAGATCCAATGCAGTCCTTAAGGATTAAAGAAGAAAAAAGATAAAAAAAATTAAAAAAATTTATGCTCGTGGAACGGATTGTTCGTACCACGAACAATCCGTTCCATCTCTAACCCAGACCAATAACCCTGTCAAGGTTTAACAAGAATCATAAGTATACCGGTTAAGATATGGAGATTTCACCCCTGCTTTTAAAACTCAATTTTCCGGTTGATAAAAAACCTTGGGCGGGTATATACTACGTGCATGTTGAGCAAAAAGGAAATACTGAAAAGGCTCAAGGTCTTGAGGGAGGAAAAGCGCTTGAGGCAGGGGCATCTGGCCAGGCGGCTGAGGATCGACAGGAGCACTTTCGCCAAGAAGGAAAACGGCATCATACCCATAACAACAGATGAGTGGCTCAAGCTCGCCAGGGCCATGGGAGAGGAGATGGAGTATTTTTTCTCCGCCGCATCTTCCAACACCGAGATCAGGGAAAGACTCCTCCTTAAATTCTACAGGTCCTTGAACCACACGGAGCAACGCGATCTACTGGGAACAATCCGCTTGATACTCAAAGGCATGAGGAGAAAAAGGGTTCACGATACGCTTAACAGGCTCGTAGGGCTGTATAACGGTTAATTACCATGCCGTGAACCTTCTCCGCGTTTATCGAAGGTAACCTGAGCCACGGGTCTACCTTGCTGTAAAAGTGCGCTCTTTTCGTTATAAATCACGAAACTTTTCAGCACCCATAAAACAAAAAATTCAAGATTTCTTGGCATTAATGCTCCATTTGCTTGACATTTACTCCCAAAATGTGTATAATATTTAACCCTGGATTACCTGGAAAAAAAACCATAAGGCAAGGGCCCTCTCGATGCTTCTTCTGGATACAGGAAGGATAAGGATAGAATACGGAGAACTGGACGCGAGGCTTTACGTCTACAAGGACGGTCGTTACCTGGGTAACGAGCTCTTAGTTGAGTGCGTAACTCACCTGCTCGACGAAGACCCCCTCGAGGAGTACCGAAAAGAGGAGCTCGAGGAGAGATTAAGGATTAACTGAAAGGTCCGCGGCCTACTTATTATCGTCTTCCACCACGTTATGGAGGGTTTCCAGAACGCCCGGTATGGCGGAAATCACCCTGTTCCAGTTCGGGATCAACGGCGCACCGAGCGGGTTTTCCATAATCGTCTTAGCGGCGATACTTATCCCCTTTGTGAAGGCATCCACAGCCATCGCCTCCTCGTGCCTGTCGAATTTAAGCCCGTTTATGGCCGCGTCCCCCTCGTACCTGGCAATGGTGTCCTCGGCCAGCTTGAGGTACGTGGCAACGAGGCTCTTAAAGAACAAGTCCGAGAACACTATCCCTTCTGATGCAAGGGTCCTGAAAAGGGACTTGCCTATATCGATGGACATCTTCATAAGACCCGTACTCTCGTCGCCGGCAGAAAGGGGCTGGTGCTTGTGATCGTAGTTTTGCGCGATGTCGACCTGGCAGACCCTCCGGGCCGAGTAGTTCCTGTAGACTTCGGCCAACACACCCACCTCCAGGCCCCAGTCCCAGGGGATACGGTTAACCCTTGCCAGATCCGTTATCATGCAGAACTCGCCCGCAAGGGGGTAGCGGAAGCTGTCCAGGAATTCTAAGAAAGGGTGTCCTCCCGTCAACTTCTGCAGGGCCCTGACGATAGGTATTACAAAAAGCCTCGTGACCCTGCCGTGGAGCTTCTCTGTTACCCTTGCGTAGTAGCCCTTGCAGAAGACGTAATCGAGCCCGGGGTTTACCACCGGGTAACAGAGCCTTGCCAGAAGGGACTTGTCGTAGGTGAGTATGTCGCAGTCGTGAAGGGCTATTACCTCGCACTTGCCCTTTGCGAGTATGTATCCGTAAGACATCCAGGCGGACCTGCCCTTGCCGTCCTTGCCGGCACTGATCCCCTTTTCATCAAAGGTATCGTAGAGCTCCTGAATCCTTTTACCGCTGTTGTGGATGACCCTTACCTCCTGGGGCAGGACCGACATGAACTCCTTGACCCTTGCGAACTCCGAATCAGTAGCGGGGCCCAGTGCGAGGACAATATCTTTTATAAACTTCACTTTCTTGAGCTCTTCCCTTATCCCCTTCATCGCCGGGCTCTGGACGTCCGAGTAAAGTGCGGGCAGCACTAAGGCCACGGGCCTGACCATGCCGTAGAGCTCGAGCTCGGCCTCGATCCTCTCGAGATCGGGTTTGCCGAGCCAGTGTAGAGTTGTTATAAGTCCGCTGTGATAGAAATCAGACATATTTCCTTATACTTATCTCCTCAGGTTTTATCAAAGGGTACTAAACTCGCAATACCATGTCAAGGGACAAAATCCCCTTTTTTACCGGGGTATGGGGAAGACTCAGGCTGGAAAGCCCTCGAGCAGCCTGTCTACAGAATCGATGTCCAGACGCTCGTTAAGAAAAGGTACGATGGAGGGACGCTCCACCTCTCCGCTGACCTCCTTGCGTATTGCGGACAGGAAGGGCTTAAGTATGGCGGGATCGAATTGACTGTTCAGGTTTTCCCTGAACTCACGCATGACCTCCTCGAAAGAAAGCCTCGGCCTGTAAGGCCTATCGGTTGTCATCGCGTCAAAGGCATCTACAATGGCCATCATCCTCGCGCCGAAGGGGATCTTTTTTCTTATCAGCCTGTCGGGGTAACCGCTTCCGTCCACCTTTTCGTGGTGGTTTCGGATCATCTTCTGTATGCCGGTCCAGGGAAATTTTATCTTAGACAGTATCTCGTAGCCCACGACGGGATGGGAGAACAGTTCCTCGGTCTCAACCGCTGTAAGGGGGCTGGGCTTGTTTATAATCGTCTTGTCTATGGCGACCTTGCCTATGTCGTGCAGGAGTCCCGCTATCCTCATGCCCTCGACCTCATCGGCTGATAATCCCATCTCCTTTGCCAGCGCCGTGCAATAGGCGGATACCCTGTGGGAATGCCCCTTTGTATAGGCGTCCTTTGCGTCTATGGCCGTGGCAAAGGCGCCCACCGTGTCATAATAGATACTGCTCAGATTCTCATAAAGGACCTTGTTCTCATTATACTTGTGCATCAGTTTATTGAGAAGCGAATGGCTGTGGAGGCTTACCGCTATGTGCTGGGCCATGACAGAAAACAGGCGAAGATCGTAGGCCGAGAAATCCTCATCCGTGAGCTTATCGTTTATGGTTATGAGGCCCAGGAACTCGTCCTTTACCGTAAGGGGTGCAACCACCCTTGCACCGATCTTTACCAACTCCGCCCTCACCGAGCGGGGTAGCGAAGGGCTTCGGATGTCCATTGGCCCGTTACACCCGACAATATCTTTCATCGCATCTTGTTTAAAGGGGACCTTGAATCTGCTTAAGTTACCGAGCCCCTTGGAAACGATTACACGGATTTCGTTTTTCTCATAGTCGTAACGGAATATGGCACCCTTGGAAGAGGCAAAGGTCCCCATCACCATGTACAGGCACGACTTTACGACCCTTCTGAAGTCCCCCGGGGAAGCTATCACCTCTCCAAGCTCGGCCAAGGCATTCAGGTTGAAAAGAAGCCTTTCAAGTACAGGAGAGCTCACTTTAGCGAATCCGATATCTGTCATCTACTCGCTCCTTTTCGCGGTTGATTTTCACTGCAGGCCACATCGCGACAAACGCCCGCCTCTATGCAGGGAATCCCTCCAGCGCCTCTTTTTCCGTTCTGAATATGGGAACATGTTTTGCAAGCCCCACGATATTGCATATCTCGTGGTTTACCTTCTTCAGCCCGGAGAAAAGAAGTATCCCCTCCTTTTCCCTGACCTTTTCCATGATACCTATGAGGATCGAAACGCCGACGGTGTTAATCATCTCGGTGTTGGAAAAATCCATGACGATCCTCTTTATACCGTTTTTGAGCAGACCGTCGCAGACCTCCTCGAGCTTTTCGCCCTCGATATCATTGATGTAGTTATCCGCATAAAGAACGACGCGGTCTCCCAGTTTCTTAAAGTTTTGCGCTCTCTTTGCCATCCTCGTCCTCTCCCTTTTTTTTCAGGTACTTAACCATTACGAGCTTTATCCCACCGTTGAGTCTTTCGAACCTCACTTCGTCCATCATCTTCTTCATAAGCTCTACGCCCCATCCCCTCTTTGTAAGTGGTGCCGGCCCGGTCCCTATGGTAGGCTCATCAAGCGGTGTCCGGTCGAAGGAACCGCCTACGTTCCGGACGTGGATCGCAAGCCTGTCGGGGCCGGAAACGAACCTTACGTGGACCTTTCCGTCCTTGACCTCGCCGTGTTCAAAGGCGTTGATGCACGCCTCTACCAGGGCCGATTTTATCTGGGCTATGGCAACATCGTCAAAACCTATTTCCCCGCCTATCTCTTCCATGGCCCTGACGGCTACGAGCTCCGAGCGTGACTTTACGGGCAAAAATATCTCAAACTCCTTTATGGGCACAGGCTCTGCCCCTGTAACTGTCCTGGCCGCCGAGGCCTTTTCCAGGACGGTATCGCTCAACAAAAGAAGCTGCGTGCCGTCGGTCGAGTAGATACCTTCATCGGCCAGCCTCTCGAGCGCCTCGGAGGAAAAACCCTCCCTTCCAACCATCCATCTGACCACCTTCCTGGCCTGTAACTTCTCGGTTAAAAACCCGGCCCTCCTTATGAAGTTTTCCACTTCCCCTATGTGCACGGTTAAAGGGGTCTGTTTTACCCCTACAATCCATGTAACCTCGTTGGCCTCGACGTAGCTTGAGTTCTGGAAGCCACGAGCAACCAGAATGGAAGGCCCCGCCTCTTCTTCCGCCCACCCCGAGGCATCGAAGCACCCCACGATATGTGGTAAACTTATCTCCTTCCATCTCCTCTTTGTACCCGCCTTTTTATCCCCGGGCGAATCCTCCTTGGATAGAAGTGCCCTGGGTATCCTCTGGCCGTTAAAACCCTTCAAAACAGTGGAGACCTCCCAGGCGGGGTTGCCCTTGAGCTTTGCCCCCTGGAGCGAGAAGCCCTGTTTAAGCCTTTTAAGCATAATCGAGGTCTTCGCCTCATCGGCGCTTCTACCCTTCAGGTCCTTTTCGTATATGTAACTGATAAAATCCTTTATAACGTTATCCCCGGCCCATCTTACGAGCCCGCAGTTTACATCCACAA
>JAUVFY010000242.1 GCA_030594025.1 Deltaproteobacteria bacterium
TCTCTTTTTGAATACAAAGCCGCAGCTTTTGCATCCGGCCGGGGTTACGACGAATCTTCTGTCGCTTTTATTTAATGACTTCTGGATATGCTCCAGGTGCCCGTAGACCTCCTTCTCGGGGATCCCCGCAAGGCCTGATATCTCGTAGGCCGACATGGGCCTGCCCTCTTCTTCAAGGAGCGCGGTAATCCTCTGCCGTACGGTCTCGCCCGTTTCCTTGGGGCGGCGGGCATTGCCCGCTTTTCTTGCCTCTCCCATATAAGCCCGTTAACTAACCTTGCGAAAAGGACTTTGCAGATAACTATTTGCCTACACAGAACTCGCTGAAGATCCTGTCCAGTATGTCCTCGGTCGTGGTCTCGCCGGTTATCTCCCCGAGGCGGTTCACGGTCCAGCGGAGGTCAGTGGCTATCAGGTCCCTGGTAAGGCCGTCATTGACGGCTTTTCTTATCCTTTCTATACCGTCGAGGGCCTTCATGAGGGCCTCTTTGTGCCTTGCGCTTGTTACGTACTCGCCCGGGTCCGTATCAAGGCGAACGCCGGAGGCGTGGCCGCAGACCTCCTCAAAGACAGCATCTTCGAGCCCCCCGAGGCCCTCTTCAGTGAGGGCCGAGATAAATACGACCCTTCTTCCCCTGAAGGCCTTTTTTATCTTTTTCTTTATGTCGTACCTTGCGCAATTTATGAGGTCTATCTTGTTTGCGACTACCAGGACCTTCTTGCCCGAGGCGTCTTTAAGGAGTTTTTTATCCTCTTTGAAGTCGCCGGCAGAGGAGTCAACGACAAAGAGTACAAGCCCTGCGGACCCCAGGCGCTCCCTGGCGATGCTCACCCCCTTTGCCTCAACCGGGTCCTTTGTCCCTGTAAGTCCCGCCGTGTCCATGAGCCTTACGGGGAGCCCTTTTATTACAACCACCTCCTCGATTAAGTCCCGGGTCGTGCCCGGATGTTCCGTAACTATTGCCCTTTCTTCTTTTAAAAGGATATTCAGAAGCGATGATTTGCCCACGTTGGGCCTGCCCAGGATAAGGACCCTTACGCCTTCGTTAAGGGCGCGGCCTTCGTCATAGGTAGAAACGAGCCTCTTTAGATTTTCCTCTGCCCCCCGGAGGCCCGTAGAGAGCGCCCCGGCGGAGAGCCCCTCCACGTCGTCTTCTTCCGGAAAATCGAGCTCGGCCTCCACCCGGGCCAAAAGGTCAAAAAGGACCTCCTTTATCTCTTTGACCCTGTTTGATAGCCGGCCCTCGATCCTGCCCCTGGCTGAGACGAGCGCCCCATCAGTGCCTGCCCTTATAAGGTCGCAGACGGCCTCTGCCTGGGCAAGGTCAAGCTTACCGTTAAGAAATGCCCTCTTTGTAAACTCCCCGGGCTCGGCTATCCTGACCCCGTCTCTTAATACCACCCCGAGCACCTTTCGGAGAATTAAAGGTCCCCCGTGGCAGTGTAGCTCCACGACGTCCTCGCCTGTATAAGACCCGGGCCCTTTCATGAAGACAAGAAAACCGTCGTCTATGGTTTCCGTTTTCCCTCCCGTTTTTTCTACAGGCGAGCCGTTTTCTTCCACTATCCGGCCGTAGTAAAAATGGCGCTCTTTAAAGGCCCCTTTTTTGGCCTTCCTGGCAGCGGGCCGAAAGAGTTTTTCGACAACGCTTAGGGCATCGGGGCCGCTTATCCTTACAATGCCGACCCCGCCCTGTCCGGCGGGCGTGGCCACCGCGGCTATCGTGTCAGAAGGGTAGTTCATTTCCTTCAATCCCCGTAGAGCATAAAGGCTATTTTTTGGCCCTGTAGATATGGTACTGCTGGGCGATGGAAAGGACGTTATTTACGAGCCAGTAAACTACGAGGCCCGAGGGGAAGCTCATGAACAGGAACGTAAAGACTATGGGCATGATGAGCATTATCTTGGCCTGTGCCGGGTCCATCGCGGTGGGTGTCATCTTCTGCTGAATCAGCATGGAGGCGCCCATAAGCACAGGTGTTACGTAATAGGGGTCCTTGGCGGAAAGGTCCGTTATCCA
The DNA here is from genome assembly GCA_030594025.1 of Deltaproteobacteria bacterium. Taxonomy (GTDB): domain Bacteria; phylum Desulfobacterota; class GWC2-55-46; order GWC2-55-46; family JAUVFY01; genus JAUVFY01. The sequence goes on from JAUVFY010000242.1 coordinate 2,022, forward strand.
GAGCGCAAAGTGGGCGTGCCTCAACTCGATCGCAACGCTGAGGACCTCGTAGAGGGCTATGAAGACCGGTATCTGCA
>JAUVFY010000142.1 GCA_030594025.1 Deltaproteobacteria bacterium
CTTAAGTATCTCGTTGGTCTCCTTCTGTTCCTTCAGGCACTGCCTTATGAGGTCCTTTATCCCGAATACGGAAAAGGGCAATGCCATCCAGAGTACCATTATGACCCCTATGGAAATCAAAAAGAATATGACCAAGGCTACGAGAAGTCCCGCCGGGAACCCCCCATCTAAGACCATCATGCCCATTGGCTTATCCTCCTCTCGACTATTGATTCCGGGGAGAGCTTTTCCTGAACGCCTTTCTCCATATCCTTAACTGTCACGACACCTTCTTTGAGCTCGTCCTCCCCGAGGATGATTGTGAAAGCCGCCCCCATCCTGTGGGCCCGCTTCATCCTGGACTTAAGCGAGCCTGTGCCGTAATCGGCCACGACCTTCATCTTTTTTTCCCTGAGGGTCTTTATTATATTTAAAGACCTTTTTTCGGCCTCCGTACCCATGGCGATAAAGACGACGAGGGGGGAGCTTTTTTGGGCCCTTTCTTTTATGAGCAGTGCCACCCTCTCGACCCCTATGGCAAAGCCGATGCAAGGGGTGTCTGGGCCGCCGAGTTCCTTTACAAGGGTATCGTAGCGGCCGCCCGCGGCTACGGCGTTCTGGGAGCCGAGCCCCGCGGCTGTTATCTCGAAAGAGGTCCTCGAGTAATAGTCGAGCCCCCTTACCATCCTGGGGTTCACCCTGTATTCGATGCCCATCGTTTCGAGGCTCGCCTTGACGCTTTCGAAGTGGCCTCTGCATTCGTCGCACAGGGAATCGATTATGGTCGGCGCCCCACTCGTTGCTTCAACACACCCGGGGTTTTTACAGTCCAGCGCCCTCAGCGGGTTTTCGTTAATCCTCCTTACGCAGTTGTTGCAGAGTTTGGCTTTCTTTGACTCGAGAAACCCCAGGAGTCTTTTCCTGTATGCGGGGCGGCATCTGGCGTCCCCCAGGGAGTTTATCTCCAGGGTGGCTTCAGATACACCGAGGCCCTTGAAAAGCCCCATGAGCATCTCCAGCACCTCTGCGTCCACCTTCGGGCTCGCCTCGCCGAGGACCTCGGCCCCTATCTGATAGAACTGGCGGTACCTTCCCTTCTGGGGCCTTTCGTAGCGAAACATGGAACCTGTGTAAAAGAGCTTGGTCACAGGGAGGCCGTTATAAAGGCGGTTCTCTATGAAGGCCCTCACAACGGGGGCCGTGCCCTCCGGCCTTAAAGTAACCGAGTCCCCGCGCCGGTCGGTAAAGGTGTACATCTCCTTTTCAACGATGTCCGTAGTCTCGCCTATGCTCCTTGAGAAAAGGGCCGTCTTTTCCATAACAGGGATCCTTATCTCTGAGTACCCGTAGCTCGTAAAAACCCTCCTGGCCTCCTCCTCTATGAGCCTGAAAGCCTCTGATTGGGTGGGCAGTATGTCGTTAAAACCTCTTATGGCGGTTATGCTCATAATCGAAGGTTCTCCAGGGGTGTAACAAAAAGAAAAAACAGGTCATAGTTTGTCCAGAGACAGACTCTCATGGATGAAATCCTCCAGGGATTTTTCATCCTCAGAAGGGGCCGCCTCTTTTTCCTCCCGAGCCCCCCGGGGTCTTTGCCTCGGGTTCTTCGCTTATCTTACTGGTCTCATCGACGGCCTCGGGCCCCTCCTTATCGAAACTCCCTTGCTCGAGGGCCTTCACGAGCGTGGCGTGCTGCTTGGCCATAAGGTGCTTTACCACGATATCGAGTTTGTCGGACTTTAATATGTCGGTGTAATTGGTCCGCTTCGAGGCCAGGACCGTACCACCCCTGAAAACAAGTGTCGTGATAACGGGGTTCGTTTCCCCTCCGTCCTCGGTCTGTATATGGTATGTATCGTCCTTGTAAGGGATGTTCTGGTTTATGCCGAGCTGCATAAGTTAAATTTTTAACATATTTAGCGTATTTATGCAAGTAACCTTGACACCAAAGGGTGTTTGAATTAGACTCTTTTGAACCCAAATCACCCCTGAGGAGGAGATTTTGAGACAGAAGAACCCGGAAAAGATGGCTGAGACCATAAAGGTACTTACAGAGGAGAAAAGGCTCTTCCCGCCCCCCCAGGAATTCAAAGAGAGCGCCCACATAAAGGGGATGGAGGAGTACACGGCCCTTTATAAGGAGTCCGTTGAAGACCCCGAGGGTTTCTGGGACCGTATGGCCGGCATAGTGGACTGGACGAAGAAGTGGGACAAGGTATTTGAGTGTGACTTCGAAAAACCGGAGATAAAGTGGTTTTTAGGGGGAAGGCTCAACGCTGCGTACAACTGCATAGACCGGCACCTGAAGGGCTTCAGGAGGAACAAGGCCGCTCTTATCTGGGAGTCTGACGAAGGCGAAGTTAAGACCTACACTTACCAGCAACTCTCACGCGAGGTAAACCGTTTCGCCAACGTATTGAAGAAAAAAGGCGCTACAAAGGGCGACCGCATTACAATTTACCTTTCCATGATACCGGAGCTCGTGATAGCGGCGCTCGCCTGCGCCAGGATCGGGGCGATACACAACGTGGTCTTCGGCGGTTTCAGTTCAGCCTCCCTAAGAGAGCGCATAAGCGACTGCGCATCAAATCTCGTCATAACCGCGGACGAGGGCGTAAGGGGGGGCAAGAGCGTACCCCTTAAGCGAAATACCGACGAGGCCATCGCCGATTATCCCTGCGTGGAGAATGTTATAGTGGTAAAGAGGACCGGGGCCGGGGTCTCCATGACCGAGGGAAGGGACACCTGGTGGCACGAAGAGATCTCGGAGCCGGATATAGAAGAGATCTCGGAGCCCGAGGAGATGGACTCCGAAGACCCGCTCTTCATCCTCTATACGAGCGGCTCGACCGGCAAGCCAAAGGGTGTACTCCACACCACGGGCGGTTATCTCGTGTACACGGCCCTAAGCTTCAAATGGATATTCGACTACAAGGACGAGGATATATTCTTCTGCACCGCCGATATCGGCTGGATTACCGGACATTCGTATGTCATCTACGGGCCGCTCGCCTGCGGGGCGACCTGCCTGATATTCGAGGGTACCCCCACCTACCCGGAACCCGATAGGTTCTGGGAGATAGTGGACAAACACCGGGTAAATATCCTGTATACCGCTCCTACAGCCATAAGGGCGCTCATGAGGTACGGGGACGAATGGGTGAAAAAACACAGCCTCGCGAGCTTGAGGCTCCTGGGCACCGTGGGCGAGCCCATAAACCCGAAGGCATGGATGTGGTACCACGAGGTGGTGGGCAAAGGCAGGCTCCCCATAGTTGATACCTGGTGGCAGACGGAAACGGGCGGCATACTCATAACCCCGCTGCCGGGGGCGACAACACTCAAGCCCGGCTCGGCCGGAAGGCCCTTTTTCGGCGTGAAGCCCCTTGTCCTTACAAAGGAGGGAAAAGAGGCGGGCTCAAACGAGGGCGGGTATCTTGTTATAGAGGACTCCTGGCCCGGGATACTGCGCGGCACGTACGGAGACCCTGAGAAAAAACGCATGAAGGAACTGTATTTCAGCCACTTTCCAGGGCTTTTCTTTACGGGCGACGGTGCAAGGATAGATGGAGACGGCGACTATTGGCTCATGGGAAGGATCGACGACGTACTGAACGTATCCGGCCACAGGCTCGGGACCGCGGAGATAGAGAGTGCGCTGGCATCTCACCTGGACGTGTCAGAGGCGGCCGTCGTGGGCTACCCCCATGAGGTAAAGGGTGAAGGTATATACGCCTTCGTGGTGTTAAGGGAGGGAATGGAGGTGCCCGGGGGATTCGAAAAGACACTCGGCGGGCAAGTAAAAAAAGTGATAAGCCCCATCGCGAGACCGGATAAGATCCAGTTCACAACGGGGCTTCCCAAGACAAGAAGCGGAAAGATTATGCGAAGGATACTGAGAAAGATCGCCGGGGGGCGAACCGAGGACCTCGGTGATGTATCAACCCTTGCGGACCCATCGGTAGTCGATGAGCTCGTAAAAGGCAGGAAATAAAAGGACGCGAATTAAAAAACCCTATTCATGATAC
>JAUVFY010000042.1 GCA_030594025.1 Deltaproteobacteria bacterium
AAAAACCGGCTACGAGGAGCCTCGCGAGGATGAAAAAGTCCCACGTCCATACGGGGCTCATGTCCTCGAGTACCTGGTACGGGAAGAAGGCCCGTGTTGAGTACTGTGCCGCAAGCGGAATACCCGCACCCTGGTAAGGGTTCCACAGCGGCAACTCGCCTTTCCGATAAAAATCCCCTACGAGCTTGTTTACGGGCCATTCGTAATAGCTCGGGGTCGCAAGATCCACGTTGAAGGAGTTAACGGGCCTCCTTCCTTCGCCTGCCCACCCGTCAAGAACGCCGTGGGGCTGGTATAAAGGGGGCTGAAGGGTCTTTCCCGTGAAGACGACCGGGGAGTAAAAAAGGAAAATCAGAAGGGTGTAGAAAAAAAGCGCCCTTACGGGCTCACGCTCATAGAGGGCTTTCAGATATTCGGGTATCTTATCCGTCATTCACCGGGGTCTTTACGGCATCCAGAGATACATAAAGCTTAAATTAAAAAGCCTTGTGATTCCCCTTGTATCGATATTGAACAGATTAACGCTCGGGCTTACCGCAAACTCCGAGCTTGAGTAGATATTGGCCCTGTATGAGGAGGGCCTGGCATAGGTTACTATCCGTGCCTCCTCTATACCAGCCTCCTCTTTCGCTACCTCTATCGCATCGTCCATGTAACCGATACGGTCTATGAGTTTTAGCTCAAGGGCGCGCTCAGCCGTAAAGACCCTTCCGTCGGCTATCTCCGTCAGGGCCGTACCTTCTATGGGCCTCGACTCGGTTACCACTGTCATAAACCTTTCGAACATCGAGTCTATAATGCCCTGGAGTATCTGCCTTTCCTCATCGGTCATGGACCTCAGCGGGCTTCCGATATCCTTTTTTTCACCGCTCTTTATCGTCTCGTCCGATATTCCGATCTTTTCCATGAGCCCGGTGGCGCTGAGCTTGTAGGCCACTACCCCCACGCCCCCTGTTACCGTTGTGGGATGGGCTACCACTTTGTCCGCGGATGCGGCTATAAAATATCCGCCGGAGGCGGCCACACCCATCAACTGTGCAACAACGGGCGTTTTGGTCTCTTCCTTGAAGCTCTCTATCTCGTGGTGGATGATGTCACAGGTGGTAACAACCCCTCCGGGGGTGTTTAGCCTCAATATGACCGCCTTTATCCTCTCGTCTTTCCTGGCCTTGTCGAGCTCTTCTTTTATCCTTGCACTTATCCTCGGTTCCTTTCTCAGGCCCAGCCCGAGGGCATCGCCCTTCTCCTTGTCGGTAATCAACCCGGATACGTCTATTACCAGTATCTTGTCTCTGCCCTCTCCCCCGATCGTCCTCTCGGTAAGGGGCCTTACGGCGGTCGGGGGGATAAGGCCTGCACATCCTTGAATAAAAAATGCAGAAATTAAAGTAATTACGATGATTTTCTTCATATCACACCTCAAGTTTTAACAGGCCTCTTTCACTATGTGCCTGATCCTGGCCTGGCTCTCCTCCACGCCCTCTACGCCGGTATTAAGTATATAGCAGCATGCGGATTCGAAAAGCTTGCCGAAAAAACAGTTCTGAAGCTCTTTTCTCCTTACCAGAAGATAGGGGTTATAGTAGGATTCCTGGTTGAATCCCCCTGTGTTCCCCCCTGCCCCGGCCAGAACCTGGTACTTCCCCTTTTCGAGTATCTTTATTGCCTCATCGGTGGAAAGTCTTACTTCAGGGGGTGAGGTCTCGTCCCTGCGCAGAAGTATAACGGCCCTCACGACCGCCCTTTCGATGAACTTATCAGGTCCCGCTATCCATTCCGGGTCGAGTATGCACCTTGAGTTTCCGAAGCTGGCAAAATCGCTATCCTCCACGTTCTCGCACTTGCACCTTTTTAGAATGGGCTCAAGCTTCGGGAAGCTTTTTACCATGTCCGTCCTCAGGTAAAACTTCCTCTCCGATATATCGGCCATGGCGAGCCCCTTCTTATAGGTCAGGAATATCCAGTCGTCGGAATGGATCTTTCCATCGGGAAGCTGCATGAGGCCCCATGTGTGGGTGCTTTTACCCGTGCCTGTGGGGGCGATAATCACCATACCCTTTCCGAAGACAACGGCACAGGAACCGTGGATCGAGTGCACCCCGTGCTGTGTTTCCAGTATGTCGGCGGCCATGCCCAGGGCCCAGGATTTGCATTGACCGTAGTACTCCGTGTTTATGAATATGGCGGTCCTTGTCTCGTGGTTATAGTAGGCGTGGGGCTCGTGCCCGGCTACACCCTTTACGGCATAGATGATGCCGTGGGGAAGGATGGTCTGTGTCCTGGGGGCCGGGAACCAGTTCTCGACCCAGAAATCGTAGAGGTGAAAGGAGTTCGTATGGAGCCTTATGGCGATACCGTGTATATTGGCGTTCCAGTGGTATCTTTCGAAGTCCTCGTCGAGCTTCGCCTCGGCCAGGCTCACGAGTTCGTTCCGCTCCTTTACGCTTATGTCCTTTGTCGCCTCGACTCTTCCCTTTACATCTGTAATGTAGTTGGAAAGCATGTTAAATATTTAACTTGCTGGCTTTGATTGAAAAGCCGCTTTAACTAATCCCTGCGCATTCAGGTCATCTTACCAAGCCTGGTGAGGAAGTCCCCCACCGCCAGCCTCACGACAGAGCCGAGGTCCCAGTCCTGCCCGAGCCTTTTCCTGTATTGCGCGGCAAGCTCCTCAAGGGCCTCGACCTGATCCTCCTCGAGCTCGATGGTTACCTCTTTTAGCTCTTCCGTGTGCGTATGTCCCTTCTCGTCTTTTTCCATTTTTTCCCCTGATTTGCCAGGTTTATATGAGCTCGCTCTTCTTCAGTGCCTTCCCGGCCTTCTTTATCATCTTCTCTTTCCAGTCCCTGTGCCTGTTCATTATGGCCACGACCTCCTCGGGGTCATCGGTCTGCTTTATTATCTTGAGCTCCTCTGGAGAGATGGTCTTGTACTCGATCAAGGTGGTTTTCATAAAATCCAGTATCGGCTGCCAGTACTCCTTTCCGAAAAGCACAAGAGGTAGCGGGTATATCTTGTGGGTCTGTATAAGTGTTAAAGCCTCGAAGAACTCGTCCAGTGTGCCGAATCCCCCTGGCATGCACACATAACCTGTAGCATACTTTATGAACATCACCTTTCTCGAGAAAAAATACCTGAAGTTAAGGGAGCGGTTCTGGTAGGCGTTAGGTTTCTGCTCCTTGGGAAGCGTTATATTGAGCCCCACAGAGAGTCCCCCCTTGTTGGCCGAGGCCCCCTTGTTTGCGGCCTCCATTATACCGGAGCCCCCGCCCGTTATTATTGTATAGCCATTGTTGGAAAGGAGCCTCCCCACCTCAACGGCTTTTTTGTAGTACCTGTGGTTCCTGTGGAACCTTGCGGAGCCGAATATGGTCACCGCAGGCCCGATGTCCGAAAGTTCATCGAACCCCTCGATGAACTCGCTCATGATGCGGAAGATCCTCCACGTCTCTTTTCCTCTGAAATTATCTACCGGCATAAACTTACTCCCATTGCATGGTTGATGCTGCGGTTAATTCGACGCTTACTCCCATTCGATCGTACTCAGCGGTTTCGACCACCTGAGGTGGTTCAATTAATAAATGTTTGATATACAGTGGCAAATACGAGTTTACTCCCATTCAATCGTACTCGGCGGTTTCGACCACCTGAGGTGGTTCAATTGATAAATGTTTGATATACAGTGGCAAATACGAGTTTACTCCCATTCGATCGTGCTTGGCGGTTTCGAGCTTATGTCGTACACCACCCTGTTAACCCCCCTCACCTCGTTTATTATCCTCGAGGAGATCCGGGATACTACCTCATAGGGGAGCCTCACCCAGTCGGCCGTCATGCCGTCCACGCTCTCGACACACCTTATGGCCACCGTATTCTCGTAAGTCCTCTCATCGCCCATGACACCCACCGTCTTAACCGGTAAGAGCACGGCAAAGGCCTGCCACATGGACCTATAAAGCCCCGCCCCCTTTATCTCCTCGAGCACGATGGAATCCGCCTTCCTCAACATCTCACACCTCTTTGGCGTTACCTCCCCTATGATCCTTATGGCCAACCCGGGCCCCGGGAAGGGGTGTCTTTCTATCACCTCTTCAGGCATCCCCAGCTCGCGGCCCAGCGAGCGCACCTCGTCTTTAAAAAGCTCTCTCAGGGGCTCAACGAGTTTCAGCCTCATCTTCTTCAAAAGCCCGCCAACGTTGTGGTGGCTCTTTATGGTGGCCGAAGGCCCTTTAAAGGACACGCTCTCGATAACGTCGGGATAGAGTGTCCCCTGGGCAAGAAACCCGACTTTCTTTATCTTCCCGGCCTCCTCCTCAAATACCCTTATGAACTCATTTCCGATAATCTTTCTTTTTCTTTCGGGATCCTCGACCCCTTTAAGCCTCTTAAAGAACCTCCCGGAGGCGTCAACGCGCCTTATCCTCATGTGGAAGTGTTTTTTTAGGGTCTTTTCGACCTTGTCCGCCTCTCCCTTCCTCAAAACCCCGTTATCGACAAATATACAGGTAAGTCGGTCTCCCACGGCCCTGTTTACGAGGACCGCTGTAACGGCCGAGTCCACCCCCCCGCTTATGCCGCAAACAACCTTACCGCCGTCCACGCGCTTACGGATATCATCCACCGCGGTCTCTATAAAAGACCTCATTGTCCACAGGGGCCGGCATTTGCACACCTTGTAGAGAAAGTTCCTCAGGATCCTCGTCCCCTTGGGCGTATGGACCACCTCGGGGTGGAACTGCACTCCGTAGAAAAGGCCGTCTGTTTTCTTCATGGCGCCTACAACGGAGTTAGCCGAACGCGCTGTGACCTTGAACCCCCGGGGTACTTTTTCCACCCTGTCGCCGTGGCTCATCCATACCTTGAGGGGGGCCCTGCCGAGTCCTGAAAATATATCGGTCGGGTCGAGGACATTAAGGGTCGCCGGGCCGTACTCCCTCTTTTTCGACCTTTCGACCTTGCCCCCGAGGAGCTTTGCCGTAAGCTGCATGCCGTAGCATATGCCGAGAACGGGCACCTTGAAGTCAAAAAATTCCTTCTCGAGCCGCGGCGCACCCCTGTCATGAACGCTCGAGGGGCCGCCTGAGAGCACGATACCCCTGGGATTGAAAGACTTTATAAAATCATTCCCCACATTATAGGGGTGAATCTCGCAGTATACCTTCGCCTCCCTTATGCGTCTTGCGATGAGCTGTGTGTACTGAGAGCCGAAATCCAGTATGAGGATCTTCTGTGCATGGATGTCCATCGTGTAAAAAACCTTTATCCGTCCCTTTCCATGGATTTATACGGACAGGGCCACGTTTTACGTTATCTCAACCTTGTAATTCGGGGCCTCCTTGGTAATTGACACGTCGTGGACGTGGCTTTCCTTGAGGCCCGAGGGGGTTATCTTTAAAAACTTCGCCTTTTTATGCAACTCGGCGATGGTCCGAACCCCGCAGTATCCCATGCCGGCCTTGAGGCCCCCTATAAGCTGGAATATGCTCTGGTCGAGTGGGCCCTTGTGTGAGACCCTGCCCTCAATGCCCTCGGGGACGAATTCAAGCTCACTCTCAACATCTTCCTGGAAATACCTGTCTTTACTACCTTTTTTCATTGCCTCTATCGACCCCATCCCCCTGTAGACCTTGTAGGTGCGTCCTTGGTAAAGGACCGTCTCCCCGGGGCTCTCATCGGTCCCCGCAAAAAGCCCCCCTATCATGACCGAGTGGACCCCCGCAGCGATGGCCTTTGTAATATCACCCGAATATTTTATACCACCGTCCGAGATAACAGGGATCCTCTTTTTCCTCGCTGCACTTACGGCATCCATTACCGTTGTTATCTGCGGCACCCCTATGCCCGTGACGACCCTTGTGGTGCATATGGAGCCGGGCCCCACGCCGGCCTTAACGGCATCGACCCCGACCTTTATAAGCGCTTCGGCCCCCTCGGCCGTGGCCACGTTTCCCGCTATGAGCTGGCACTTGAAATTCTTCTTGGTCGATTTAACAGCGTCAATAACTCCCTTACTGTGGCCGTGGGCCGTGTCTATGACAATAACGTCAGCCCCTGCATTCAAGAGCGCCTCTGTCCTTTCTTCCCTGTCGAAGGACACACCCACAGCGCCCCCGACCCTGAGCCTTCCGAGCTTGTCCTTGCAGGAATTTGGGAATTTTTCACGCTTCTCAATATCGGTTACGGTAATAAGCCCTCTGAGTCTGCCCCTTTTGTCAATAACCGGGAGCTTTTCGATCCTGTGGTGGTGGAGTATCTCCTTTGCCTTCTCTATGGATATGCCTACCGGCGCGGTCACCACTTGCTTTGTCATAATCTCTGAGATCCTGCGCTCCGGGTTGGTCTCGAACCTGAGGTCCCTGTTGGTGAGTATCCCCACCAGCACACTGCCCTTTACTATGGGGAACCCTGAGATATTCTCCTTTTTCATTATATCCAGCGCATCGCTCACCCTCTGGCCGGGCTCGAGGGTCCTTGGCTTGAATATGATAACAGTCTCGAATTTTTTAACCCTGTCCACCATTGAGGCCTGCTCTTCTATGGTTAGGTTCTTGTGTACCATGCCGATGCCGCCCTGCTGGGCGATGGCTATTGCCATGCGCGTTTCGGTCACCGAATCCATCGCAGCGCTTAAAATAGGGATATTAAGCTTTATCTCGTTTGTAAGTTTTGTGGATACGTCGGTGTCCTTCGGTAAAAACTTCGAGTATGACGGCGTAAGCAGCACGTCGTCAAATGTAAGACCTTCCTTTATCTTTGATATGTCCATAGACATTAGCCCCCTTATATTTTTAAGTTTTCAACGTCCTGGCACTCCCTGAGAACCAGACCCTCAAGGAGCCCGGCATCGCTTATCTTCATGGTATCGAAACCAAAAGAGTCCATAACAGAAAGCACTATTGCCGAGCCCGGAATAATGAGGTCCTCCCTGCCCTTTTCAAGGGTGAGTATCTTTTTACGCTCGGCCAGCTTAAGCCCCCAAAGACGTTCGTACATACTCTCGACGGCTCCGCGGGTAAGGGTATAGTTGTTGATCCTATCGGGGTCGTAGGTGGGAAGGTCCTGGTCAAGGGCCGCAAGAGTGGTTACGGTGCCCGCCGTTCCAACAAGGACGGTCCCCCCGGGTAGCGCCCCCCGGGCACCTTTGCCGGAAAAAACTGTCGTTTCAGGTCTCATCTTTTCTTTCAGTTCCGATATAACGGTACTTATCTCGGCCTCCATGTCCATGATTTCCTCTTTTGCCGGCGGATCGCTTTTTAGATACCCCTCGGTCAGGTGCACTACACCCATCTCCATGCTCCATGAGCCCATGAGCTCGGTGCCCCGGGTCAATATGAACTCGGTTGAGCCCCCGCCTATGTCGAAGACAAAACGTACACCAGAGCTACCCACTACAGAAAGAACCCCCAGGACCGCCAGCCGTGCCTCCTCCTGTCCGCCTATCACCGAGACAGCGAGGCCCGTCCTTTTAAGGACCTCGCTTAAGAACCGGTCCCTGTTTACCGCCCTCCTTACCACACTCGTGGCAACTGCGAATATCTTGTCCACGCCGTGCTCATCGATCGATCTCTTAAACCCCTCGAGGGCCCTTATCGTCCTTTCCGCCGACTCACTGTCGATCCCCCGGTCTTCGCTATAGTTTCCACCGAGCCTTGTTATGACCCGTTTGTATAGAAGGGTACGAAGCCCTGAAGGTTCGGGCTCGGCTATGAGCAACCTCAATGTATTCGTCCCTACGTCGACCGATGCGTATCTCATTTAACATATCCGGCCAGTCTTATAAAAAACTACTCTGGCTCAATAGCAATGGCCAGCCTGTTGGCTCCGGCCTTCTTTGCGCTGTCGAGGACCTCTACGACCACGCCGTGCTTTGCCGCCCTGTCCCCTTTTAAGAGTATGGTTCTCAGCCCCCGCTCCTCGAACTCTTCCTTCAGCGCCTCTTCTAGGTCCACGACGGCCACCCTCTTATCGTCGAGAAAAACAGTTCCTTCTTCCGTAACGGTCAGGGTTATCGTCTTTGCCGGCTCCACGCTCGGGGAGCTCGCCCTGGGGAGCTTTACCTTGAGCGAGCCCATCATGATAAGCGGGGTGGTTATCATGAATATCACGAGTAAAACGAGCATGACGTCGGTAAGGGGGATGATGTTTATCTCTGAGATTATCTTACCTTCGTCTTTAAGTTTCCAGCCCACCGCTATCACTCCTCTTTTACCAGGGTATCGGTAAATTCCGCGGCCAGAGTTTCAAGCTCGAGGAATTGCCTCCGTGTCGACCTTGTGAAGAAGTTATAAGCAATGACCGAGGGGATGGCAACGAAGAGCCCGGCCGCGGTGGCCACGAGAGCCTCGGAAACCCCGGCCGCAACGACCGAGGGGCCGCCGCTCGTGTCCGCTGCGAGGCCGCTGAAGGCCCTTATTATCCCCACGACGGTCCCGAAAAGCCCAACAAAGGGGGCTGTAGAGCCTATGGTCCCGAGTATACCGAGACCCCTTTCGAGGCCGGCTATCTGGTGCCTGCCCGAAAGCTCCATGGCGTTTACAACCTCGTCCCTGCCCTTATCCCTCTTCAAATACCCTGCCAGAAAGACCCTTGCAAGGGTCTCGGTCCAAGACCACGACCTCTCACATCTTTCATTGCACCAATCGGCCGCCGAATTAATTCCACCGTTTTTGACGATGATGCGCAGCTCGTTCGAGGTCTTTGAAAGGCCCGAAGAGAACCTGTGGAAGGCCCAGGCACGCCCGAGGATTACCGCAAGGGAGATGACCGAAAATACAGCCAGCACCCCAACCGCGAATCCACCCGTTCTAAGAAGCTCTATTAGAGTTTGTTCTTCAAACATATTTGCAATTATTCTCCAAATTACGGCATGGGAAGAAAAAATCGGCCATTAACCTTTTTCCTCCCCTTCCACGTAGTCCTTTATGTATCCTATATAGTTTTTCGCGGACTGCACTATTCCGGCCACCTCTTGGTCCGTAAGGGGCCTTTTTACCTTTCCGGGAACTCCTAAAATAAGACTTCGCGGGGGGACCTTTGTGCCCTCTGTAACCACGCAACCGGCCCCAACGATGGAGTCCTCCCCTATCTCTGCCCCGTCAATGACCTTTGCACCCATGCCTATGAGGCACCGGTCTTTAACCGTGCATCCGTGAAGGGTTACGCTGTGGCCGATGGTCACGTCGCTTCCTATAATTAAAGGGTGGGTATCCCTGGTTACGTGTAGGACGCAGCTGTCCTGCACGTTCGTCCTCTCGCCTATTCTAATATAATTTACGTCTCCACGGACAACGGAATTGAACCAGATGCTCGAATCTTTTCCTATCTCAACGTCACCTATAACCTGGGCGCTCTGTTCAACGAAGACCGTTTCGTGAAGCCTGGGCCATATGCCTTTATAGGGCTTGAGCATAGACGGTAACCGTTTGAAAAAAGGTTTTAAATGTAATAATTTAACAGAATATCGGCCCTTATGCAAGGTGCTTGCACACAGCAATTTATAAAAACCATCCCCAGAGGCTCTTGGGCCCGCAAATGGTAAAATGCTCGCGATGTACGTTGCCCCACCGCAGGTGGCCTGGCAGCCGGCAACTTATAAAATCGATTGTATTAGCTCTTAGGTTCGCAGTACATGCAAGGTTCGTTCAATCAATTGCCCCACCTCAGGTGGCAGCCGGCAACTTATAAAATCGATTGCATTTGCTCTTGGTTCGCAGTACATGCAAGGTTCGTTCAATCAATTGCC
>JAUVFY010000230.1 GCA_030594025.1 Deltaproteobacteria bacterium
CCGCCACAGGCCCCCTATGACAGGATATGCATTACAGCGGCATGCAGCGCCGTTCCTTCACCGCTTCTCGAAGAGCTATCTCCAGGGGGAAGGCTCATCGCGCCTTTAACGGAATACGGCTTGCAGATACTCACCTTGTTCGAAAAGACCCCGGGGGGCATGGAAAAGAAGGCCATCTGCGAGGTGCTTTACATTAATCTAAGGGGGAAGTACGGGGTCTAAATGGTAGATGTTCAGCTAAAGGCTGAGCCCCCTTTTTCGCACCTTTTACAAAACCCCGGGCCCTTCCTGTCAGTGTCCGCTATGGAGTTTGAAAAGTACATGACGCACCGGGGGTCCTTACAGTGTCCCAGGCCCAGGGTGTGGCCCAGCTCGTGCACGGCTTCTGTCAGGACCCTCCTTTGAAAAAGTTTTTTATCTTTTTTATCTTCAGTAAGCCCGTAGAAGGACTGCCTGAGGCGCGCAATTGAAATAACAGCGGCCCTCGCCCCGGCCTCCCCGAATACGAAGTTCAACCTTGAGGCGTACATGTCCCTGTCGAAGACCCCGAGGACCCTTTCGTACGCGGAGTATTCCTTTTTATAGGTGATGTCTTCCAATATGGCCGTCGAAAGGTACTGGCCCCTGGCCTTGTTGAAGGCGTAATCCGGACAGGAGAGTGTTTTAGCTAAACTTACCTCAACGTTAAAGGTCTTTCTTAGCTTCTTTTTGAGGAGCTCTGTAACTTCCCCGTCCACTTCTCCTATGGGTACCAGGGCGATACTCATAGCGTTACCTTTCTTTTGGAGTCAAGGCGATCAACGGTTAGCGGGACCTGGGACGGTCAGTCTCCCTCGGCCACTCTGGATTCGGCCCTTCGGAGGAGAAACAGATAGTAGCCGGTCGCCCAGAAGAGGCTGTTAAGAAGATACGGTAACGGTCCCAGTTTGAACGCCCCGGTTGACGCGGCCAGAAACAGGAATGGAAACCCGATAACGTAATGTATCGCATAACGAAGCCCATAGAGGAGATATTTGATGGCCTCCGATGGAGTTGCCGACCCGTCGACCCCCAGAACGGCGATACCCACTAAAAAGGGGAGAAAGGCCAATAACTGGAGTGCCACGAAATAGACGGGTGCGAAGACAAGGGCCTTACGAATGGGGGTCATCCTCCAGGGTGTGTTTTTCCTTATCCTTTCGATGGCGAAAAATATGCCGAGAGAAATAACGGTTATTGAAATGGCGATATGGGCCCCTGTAACCGGGTTCTCTAAAGGATTTAAACCCATTACAAAGGCCGCCAGGGTCAGTATACCGTTAGCCGCAGCCCCGACACAGAACCAGAAGAAAAGGAATATGAGGAGCGCTCCAAAATATCTATTCATCCTTCAACGTATCCCTTTTCCCTTTGCTCTTGGGAGGAAGTTTTACCGGCCGGCCCTGAGGCGTCAGTCCTTTTCCGCCTCTCTGGAGGCCTTGTTTAAGGTCTGTTTGAACCTGGCCGCTTCGGCCGGGACCTTCGGGACCTTACCCTCGAAGATGTCGCCCGGGCGTATGTCGAGCTTGCCGTAAAAGTCCTCGTTCGAATCATGGTCCATAGTGAGGGCCGCCCCCTCGAGGGCTATTCCAACGAAGAGCCCCCTGCTCCGCGAATAAGAGTAAATCTCTGCCTTGAGCTGCGCGTCCGTGGCCACCTCCACATGACGGCCCACCGGGCCCGCGGCTATCTCCGCGTCCACCCCGAGGGTGAACTTGCCTTTGGTAATGCCGTCGATACTTTTTTGGGTCTTGAAGACCAGTATGACATCTATCGATTGGGCGCCTATCTGCCACCCGATGCTCCCCCCGGCGATGGTGACAAAGGAGGGGTTACTCCACCTGCCGCCCTCGCTTCTTACGACCAGTATGCCCTTCCCGTAGCGCCCCCCGATTACGAAGCCGGCCTTTATGACGCCCGGGATTACGGCTATACCGTGGGCGTTACGCAAAAGAGAAGGCGGGATGGACTTCTCAGGGATGGCGATTATCTCGGTGAGGACTTCGGTCGCGGTATCTACCTTGCTCTCCTCGGCGTAGCCCGCCACCGCCGGTTGGGAAGGGAGGAGAACGATGGCAGCGGTCATGGCCAAAGATAAAAAAGATAAAATCGAGCGTGTCTTCATGACTTCTTACTCCTTCCTGGGAATGGTTGATTGGCTAAAGGGGTCAGGTAAAAACCCGCACTATAATATTGTAACAGTTTTGTCTTCATTGGTAATTTCC
>JAUVFY010000222.1 GCA_030594025.1 Deltaproteobacteria bacterium
AGGCCATAAGGCCGCCCGTTACGACCCCTGTGGGGCTCACATCGGCCATCGTTGATTACATAAGGGAAAAATCTCCGGAGACCGAGTTAATAGTGGGCGATGGCACGGGTGCGGCCGAGCATGAAACACCACGTGCCTTCGAGGAGCTCGGTTATATGGGAATGGCCGAAAGGAAATCCATAAAGCTCGTGGACCTTAACACCGAGCCCCTGGTAAAACTTTCCAACCCCGGGCTTTCGAGGTGGCCCGAGATGTATCTACCCAGGATAGTAATGGAGAGTTTCCTCCTGTCCGTACCCGTTCTAAAGGCCCACAGCTTATCCTGCGTAACGTTGACCATGAAAAACGTCATGGGCTGTGCCCCGCCCGTGCATTACCAGGCCGGCGGGCATTGGAAAAAATCCGCCTTCCACGAGAGGATGCAGGAATCGATACTCGACCTGAACCGTTACAGGACCCCGGATTTCACGGTCCTCGACGCAACCGTGGGCATGGCCGAGGCACACCTGTGGGGCCCTGCCTGCGACCCTCCACCGGGCCTTCTCGTAGCCGGGTTTGACCCGGTCGCAGTCGACGCATACGGGGCGGGGCTATTGAAAAGGGACTGGCGTACGATTGAGCACATAAGCCAAGCCCACGGAGAGCTCGGGCGCGCCGAGCCTTTGAGTGTGGTCGAGGTTGGGCCTTAACCCCCCCGTTTATTCCCTTTCTCTCAGGCGCCTCAATGTATAAAGGGCGACGATTATAATTACTACCAGAGGGAGGCTTATGATGTGGACCTTCAGGAACTCGACGAGGGTCGCGTAGTAGGCCTCTTCAACGGTGAAGCTCGTGGGGTAGAAGCCCTTTAAGTAGTGTATCTCCTCTACTGAGTGCCAGGAGACGGCTAAGATTATGAGTATGCTTACAATGATGGCGGCTGTGAGGAGGATGGACCACGCGTTCTTCATGGCGTTGCCCCTTTAAGTAAAAAAAAGTAAAAAAGTAAAGCGGGACATGTCCGTTGATGCCTAATAAATATTGCATTGAGTAGTGAATGTCAACTGGAAAGGAGGGAGGGGGGTGAGGCGGGCTGTGCTCGACGAAACAATATCAAAAGAAAGGTTGCGCCCCTACCCTGAACTTGTTTCAGGGGTGAGGGCGCTCAGGGGTGGGGGGTTCACCCACTCCCCGGGTTTTAATAAAGAGAAAAAATAAATCATAGTTTTTATCGGCAAAAATACCGTGTCAGGTCGGTTGTTCAAAAGAGACATTTCCGGAACCGACGCCGACCTGGCGCACCACAACAGTCCCTGCCAATTTGTCATGCCATCCTTGTTTCATGCTGTCAAAGGCCACCCAGAGAAAGCCGAGACAAAGGGGAATGGTAGATACGAAATAGGCGAAGTACCTGCCTACGAATTGTCCGTTGGATGGCTTCGAACCAGTCCTTGCATCAACGATCTTTGCTGAAATGGCCATTTTCCCCGGGGTAGCTGATTTATAAACCCAGAAAGCTATGATAGCGACCACGGGAAGCACCCATGAAATTAAAAAGTCCATAGGGCCTGCCATGAACTTCTCTGACACAAAATACTCCCGTCCATAAACAGTTATTAATAATGGCCCGATGATTATTGCTAACAATATGCTGTCGATTATCGTGGCCCATACTCGTATCCAAAAGCCGGCATATTTAAGATAGTTTGTTTGTTCTGTGTCCATGATTATCCTCCTTTCATAAATTCTGGCGCGCCCCCCACCCCCAAGCGCCCCACCCCTGAAACAATCCTGAAACAGGGTTCAGGAGAACGTTCAGGGTCAGGGGCGCAAAAATCGGGGATGAGGGAGATATTGAATTTTTTTATTCACCCCCACCCAACCTCCCCCATCAAGGGGGAGGAGAATAAAGAGCCCAGCCTAAAATAACCCCATCTGGCTCGGGCCCCGGGGTTTTACCTCCTCGGTCTTTCCGAATATTTTTATTTTTCCGAACTCGCCGTCAAAGCCCGGTGTTATCGAAAGCTCGCCCGTACGGACCTTCGAAACTGCCTCGGCGACCCGGGGGTGCGCGATCTTCCGGATATCCTCTTCTTCCATGTCGAGGAGAATAGAGAACTCGCTCCCCGCGGCATCGGTAAGCCTCCTGTACTCCCTCTTAACCGTCTGGGTGTTAACGCCCCTGCCGAGCGCCTCTGAGAGTATCTCCTCTAAGGGCACGAGGTGCCTTGCGGGAACGGCGTCCTCGGGAAGAAAACCCACGGGCCTGTCGGCCAATTCCTCGACGCGGCTCATTACCCCAACGGTAACGGGCCCCCCGCAAACGGGGCACCTCCCTGCGGCCTCACGCGTCTCTTTGGGAGAAAAAAGCACCCCGCAGGAGCGGTGGCC
>JAUVFY010000140.1 GCA_030594025.1 Deltaproteobacteria bacterium
CCCGGGCCCGCCTCTTCGATGGTGGCCACCCCGGTTACAAGCTTTGAACCGTCGCCGATTACGCGGCCGCCTACCAAAAGGGCCAGTTCTTCAAGGGTCTTTTCCGCCATGTGCGTTAACCTTCTTTTTCTTTGAATTTTTCGTTGTAGATCTTTATCACCTCATCGGTAATGTCCGCCTCGGGGGGTCCGTAAAGTATGCCTCCCATGGAAACCTCCAGCACATAAGTATAACCGTTCTTTTCCGCCAGCTCGTTCACAATCTTCGTCAATTCATCTATTATCCTGCCTTCCCTTTCGAGCTTTTTCTTGTTGAGTTCCTCACCGTACTGCACGTACTGCTTCTGGAACTCCTGAGTCTTTGTGGTGAACTCCTGTTCTTTTTTCTTACGCGTTTCCTCGTTCCACACGGAGCCTTTCTTGTCCATCTCCTCTTTGAGCTTTTTAAGCTCCTCCTGCTGGGCATTCAGTTCCCCTTCGCGCTTTTCCGCCTCCTGCGTCAGTTCCTCTTTTGCCGCAATACCGGCATCGGTCTCATTCAAAGCCCTCTGGAGGTGCGCATAAACAATCTTCATCTCCTCGGCCAGTGCATGGGCCGAAAAGATAAAACAGACCAAAAAGACCATAAGTCCTATAGATTTCCTCATCTTATTATGCTCCTTTTTTTATTAACATATTGTACACTTGTCCATTGCCTATCTTTCGTCATAATCATCCCTGAGCGCTAAAAACTGCCGCCCATGGAAAAATCCCATACGCTCTGCCTTTCGTCTTCTCTCTTGTCGAGGTTATAACCCCACTCAAGCCTTAAAGGGCCCAGGGGCGAGAACCACCTTACCCCCACTCCAACGCCCTCTCTCAGTTCGCCAAAGTCTATATCGTCATCGAAGGCATTGCCTATGTCAAAGAATAAAACCCCTCTCAAATTTTGACGCGAAAACAGGGGAAAAAGCAACTCAAAATTCGCAATCAGCTTGATGTCGCCGCCTATGATCTCGTCGGTGACCGGGTCCCTGGGGCCCACGGACCTGGATTCAAATCCTCTTAACGAATTTATGCCGCCGAGGAAGTACCTCTCGTAGATGGGTTCGTCCTGGCCTTTGTACGCGAACAGATAGCCCGCCTGTCCCCTAGTAGAGAATATCAAATCCCACCAGGGAAGCGGAAAGAACTTTATAGCATCGCCCTCGAACTTTAAAAAGTTCGTGTTGCCGCCGAGGAAGCTGCCCGCGACCTTTGCGGAGACTGTGGCAATAGACCCCTCGGTGGGAAAGAAAGCGTCATCGCGCGTATCCCTCTTTATCAGGGCCTTTATGCTGCCCACGATACGGGTGCCCTCCTGGTCTCTTATGATCCTGGTGGCATCGGGGTCCACATCGGAGACCTCAACTTCCTCGAGCGTATAGTTCAAATTTCCGCGCGTCGTCCTTTTTATAAGGGGGAAACCGAACCTCAGCCCAAATCCCTTCTCCGCTATGTCGAAATCGGGGTAGTCCCTTCCCGTGTTGAATATGTCGATTCCGGCGGATAGAGGCTTGTCGAATAGCCAGGGCTCGGTAAGGCTTATGGTGTACCTGCTGCTTATCGCGCTGAAAAGAACGGAAACGTTGAACTTTATACCCGTCCCAAAGAGGTTTGACTGGGAAAGAGAGGCCGAGCCTATGAACTTTTCCAGCGAACTGTAGCCCACCCCGATGCTGAAGGCACCTGTGGGTCTCTCCTTCACCTTCACGTCCAGCCTCATCTTATCCGGCTCACTCCCCTCGCTCTTGCCTATGGTTACGTCCGCAAAGTAGCCGAGCCTTCTAAGGCTGTTCCTGCTCCTTTTAAGGCCGCTGGCGTTGAAAAGATTCCCTTCGGCAACCTCGAGCTCCCTCCTTATGACCCTGTCCCTCGTTCTCACGTTCCCCGTTATGTCTATCCTCTCTATATAAACGAGTTCCTTCTTGGTTATCTCGATCGTCACGTCCACGGTCTTTTCTTCGGGGTTCACCCGGCTGAGGGGCTTGAACTCGGCGTTGGCATACCCTTCGTCCCCGTACATAACACCCAGGGTCTCGATATCCTTCGTAATCTTGGACCTGTTAAATACTTCTCCGCTTTCGATCTTCAACTTTCCCAGGAGCTCCTCCTTCGTGGCGATTATATCACCAGTGATATCGATTTCTCCGAGGTTGAACTGTTCACCCTCGAAAATGGAAATGGTTACATGGAACCATCGTTTGTCCTCGCTCAGGAGCACCTTGTGGTCGAGTATATCCGCCTTTACGTAACCCTTGTTGAAGTAGCGTTGAAGTATAAGGCCAAGATCGTTTTTGAAGACAAGCTCGTTGAACTTCCCGGAACCCATTATGAAGGATAAAAGCCTCTTTTTCTTTGTCCTCATCAGGCGCTTTATCTGGCGATCGCTTATATGCTCGTTACCGATTATGGTTATGGTCTTTACTCTGACCATCTCCCCCTCTTCTATCACGTAGGTCACCATGGCCCCCGCCTCTTCGATAGTTACCTCGGGCTCAACGGTCGTAAGGTAATAGCCGTCGGTTTCGTAGAGAAACCTTATCCTCTCGGCGTCCTCCTTCAAGGCCACGTTGTCGAGGATGGTGTTCTCCTTAAGCGCGATGACCTCGAAGATCCTTTCATCCTTAATCTCTTCGTTGCCACTTATATTCACACTCTTTACGAAAGGTTTTTCCTTTACCTCGAACCTGAGCTCCTTTCCTTCTATGGTGTCCAGGAGGCTTACCTTGACGTCTTCAAAAAAGCCCATGCCGTGTATGGCGCGTATGTCCTCCTTCACGCTGTCGGGAGAAAACTCGTCGCCCACCTTGCTTACGAGTCTTTTCAATACAGCTTCAGAGTCTATCCGCCGATTGCCCACGACCGTAATCCTTGCGATCTTACCCACCATCGTAACGGGCCTCTCCACCGCACCCTCGACCATCCTTTCGTAGACTTCAGGGGCGGCCATTTCCACCTTCTGCAAGAGCTCGGTCAAGGAGCCCGCGCCCTTATAGTAAAACCCTATAAGGCCCTCGGTCTTGGCGTCAAGGATGCGCCAGTCAGCGCTGAGGGTCTTACCGAGGAGCGTTAAGGAACCGAGGAGCGCAAAGTCCGCCCCGGCCCTCCTGGAAAGCTCTAACGCAGCCTCCTCGTCGAACTCCGTTACGCCCTTTTCCAGGACCAGCTCCTTTATGAGCTCGATACCCACAACCTCGGCCCCGGATGCGTCAAGTCCCCTCGCAACGGTCTCCATCAAACTTCTTCTTTGTTCACTTATATCCACCCGGCTGTGCATGTCAAACGGTAGTATGAGCACCTTGACCCGGGCTCGCTCGGCCCCGGCCGGATTGGAGAAGACTACAAAGCTGAATAAGATAAATAACGTTACTCGAATAAGCCTCAAACCGAGATGGATCCCTTTCTGCCAGAGCTTATAGTTCGCTGACCTTCCCGTCGACCATGCGAAGCCTTCTTGCCAACCTTACGTAAAGCGCCTCGTTGTGAGTGACAACTACGAGTGTTATATTTTTTTCCCTGTTTAGACTCATGAGCAGGTCAAAGACCTCTTCACCTGTGGCAGAGTCCAGGTTGCCCGTAGGCTCGTCGGCGAGTATGAGCTCCGGCATCTGGATTATGGCCCGCAAAACGGCGATCCTCTGTTGTTCGCCCCCGGAAAGCTCGCCGGGCTTGTGCTCAAGCCTGGGACCCAGGCCGATCTCCTTTAAAAGCCCCTCGGCCCTTTCCCTTACCTCGCCGTACGCCCCACCGCCAATAAGGGCCGGCAACATTACGTTCTCCAGGGCGCTGAATTCCGGCAGGAGGTGATGGAACTGGAAGACAAAACCAATTTTTTTGTTCCTGAAGGATGCAAGGCTTTTTTCGTCAAGGTCGAATATCGATTCGTCACGGTAGAAGATCTGCCCCATCGTGGGCCTGTCAAGGGCGCCTACGATGTTTAAAAAGGTGGACTTTCCCACACCGGAAGCGCCCAGTATGGCCACCGTGTCGCCCTCGTCAATGTCCAG
>JAUVFY010000122.1 GCA_030594025.1 Deltaproteobacteria bacterium
AATTCCTGTACCTCAACCGGAAGGAATTTCCCACGGAAGAGGAACACCTGGCGGCGTACAAGCACGTGGCCAGGAAGATGGCCCCTAATCCAGTGCTTGTGAGGACACTGGATCTCGGTGGTGAAAAGTTACACCCGAGCATGGGGATGGCCAAGGAGACAAACCCCGCGCTGGGACTGAGGGCTATCAGGTTATGCCTTAAAAGGATCGATATCTTCAAAACACAGTTGAGGGGGATTTTGCGCGCCAGTGTCTTCGGCAAATTAAAGATCATCTTTCCCATGATATCTGGCATAGAGGAGCTGAGGCGTGCAAAGACGGTGCTCGAAGAGGTCAAGGATGAACTTAAGCGCAAGAAAAAGCCCTTTGACCCCGATATAGAGGTGGGTGCGATGGTAGAGGTCCCCTCGGCGGCACTTATAGCGGATCTTCTGGCAAAGGAGGTGGATTTTTTCTCCATAGGGACAAACGACCTGTTACAGTATTCCCTTGCCATCGACAGGGTAAACGAGCATGTGGCCTACCTTTACGAGCCCTTCCACCCGGCCGTGCTGAGGATTATAAAAGACGTGGTGGATTCCGCCCACAACCACGGCATAACAGTGAGTGTGTGCGGCGAGATGGCCGGGGAGCCGGAACACGCACTCATATTCCTCGGTATGGGGCTCGACCAGCTGAGCATGAACTCGTTTTCCCTTTTGAGGGTAAAGAGGCTTATAAGATCAGTGAGCTTTTCAGAGGCAAGGGAAATAAGCGAAAAGGTCCTGGGTTTTTCAACGGCGAAGGAGGTTGAAAACTTCGTGGTTTCCAGGCTGTCCCGTTTCTACGAGGACGAGTTCTGGGGCTGATACTTAAGATGACTTCGGACCTTTATCTCCAGGGGCTTTGCTCAAAGTCTTTCAATCGTGTGCACCGCCACGATTCCATCCAGAGAACGCATCCCGAGAGGATGTTAAAAAAATTTGACAACTTTGAAAAAAGATTCGATAATTAATACTTTCAAATAGGCTAACAAGGAGAGTGAAAATGGGAATGAGGGAATATCTTTTTACCTCGGAGTCGGTTACAGAGGGCCATCCCGATAAGGTTGCCGATCAGATCTCCGACAGCATCCTGGACGCGGTTTTAAAGGAGGACCAGCATAGCAGGGTCGCATGCGAAACTCTGGTTACAACAGGTCTTGCGCTTGTCGCGGGTGAGATAACGACAAAGGCACAGCCGAACTACCAGGAAATCGTCAGACAGACGATAAAGGATATAGGCTATACGGACTCCTCCATGGGTTTCGACTGGCGAAGCTGCGCCGTAATAATAGCCCTGGACAGGCAGTCACCGGACATAGCGATGGGTGTTGACAGCGCCGAAGGCCAGGAGCAGGGCGCAGGGGACCAGGGCCTTATGTTCGGATACGCCTGTGACCATACCCCCGAGTTCATGCCCCTGCCCATAGTGCTGGCCCACAATATAACCATGAGGCTCGCAGAGGCGAGAAAGTCCGGGGAGCTGGAGTTTTTAAGGCCCGACGGCAAGAGCCAGGTAACGGTTAAGTACCGTGACGGAAGGCCCGTGTCCGTTGACACGGTCGTTGTTTCAACCCAGCATACCGCCGATGTGGAAACGGGGGTTCTAAAGGACGGCATCATAGAGAAGGTTATAAAGAAGGTCATACAACCGGAGCTTTTTACCCCGGATACCAAATTCTACGTAAACCCTACCGGGAGGTTCGTTGTGGGAGGCCCCCACGGTGACTGCGGCCTTACCGGCAGAAAGATCATCGTGGATACTTACGGGGGGCACGGGAGCCACGGAGGAGGGGCCTTTTCCGGAAAGGATCCATCGAAGGTTGACCGCTCTGCATCTTATATGGCAAGGTACATCGCAAAGAATATCGTGGCTGCGGGCCTCGCCGAGGAATGCGAGCTGCAGCTCGCATATGCCATAGGTGTTGCAGACCCGGTAAGCGTGATGGTGGACACAAACAACACGGAGAAGGTGGACAGGGAAAAGATAGAAGACCTCGTAAGGGAACACTTCCGGCTCAAACCCTCGGAGATAATTAAGGAGCTGGACCTTTTGAGGCCCATTTACAGGAAGACCGCCGCCCATGGCCACTTCGGAAGGAACGATCCCGAGTTCACATGGGAACGCACGGATAAGGCCCTGGCACTTAAAAAGGCGGCGGGTCTATAACACGGGCTTGGCTCGACTTGGCTAAAAAACTTAAATCCTAATGTAGAAAGGGAGAAATGATGGATTTTCACGTAAAGGATATTCGTTTGAGTTCGAAAGGAAACAAAAGGATCGAATGGGCCGAAAAGGATATGCCGGTGTTACTGCGCATAAGGGATAGCTTTTCGAGGAAAAAACCCCTTAAGGGGGTGAGTGTCGCGGCCTGCCTCCATGTAACAACAGAGACCGCCGCCCTTGCAATTACCCTTAAGGCCGGCGGAGCGGACGTATATGTATGCGCATCGAACCCCCTGAGTACCCAGGACGACGTTGCCGCGTCCCTTGTAAAGAATCACAGGATCCCCGTCTTCGCCATAAAGGGCGAAGACAACAGGACTTACTATAAACATATAAACTCCGTGCTCGATAAAAGACCCAACATCACCATGGATGACGGTGCGGACCTTGTCTCAACTATTCACACGAAAAGAAAGTCACTGGCCCCTGGGATTATAGGGTCCACCGAGGAGACCACGACCGGTGTCATAAGGCTTGAGAGCCTTGCCGACCAGAAACTTCTTTTGTTCCCCGTCATAGCGGTCAACAACGCGGCCACGAAGCATTTCTTCGACAACCGTTACGGCACTGGCCAATCCACCATAGACGGCATTGTGAGGGCCACTAACAGGCTCCTGGCCGGCTCTAACTTCGTTGTTTGCGGCTACGGCTGGTGCGGCAAGGGTGTTACCATGAGAGCGAGGGGGATGGGCGCCAATGTCATAGTGACAGAGATAGACCCCTTAAGGGCCCTTGAGGCGGTAATGGACGGCTTCCGGGTAATGCCCATAGCGGAGGCCGCGAAGGTGGGCGATTTTTTCTGCACCGTAACAGGCGATATAAACGTTATACGGAAAGAGCACTTCAGGACCATGAAGGACGGAGCCATAATTTCTAACTCCGGACACTTCAACGTGGAGATCGCACTTGAGGACCTCAAGAGAATCGCCAAATCCCGCAGGCAGATACGCGATTTTGTTGAAGAGTACCGGCTTAAGAGCGGAAGAAGGATATATGTCCTCGCTCAAGGCAGGCTCGTGAACCTTGCCGCCGCGGAAGGCCATCCTGCGAGCGTTATGGACATGAGTTTCGCAAACCAGGCCCTAGCCGCGGGGTACCTGGTGAAAAACGGCTCAAGACTCGGAAAAAAGGTCTATCCGGTCCCCGAGGCCATAGACAAGGATATCGCGCGACTAAAACTCGCCACAATGGGGATAAAGATAGATACCCTGACAGAGGAGCAGAAAAAGTACCTCGCATCTTGGGAAATGGGAACATAGACGCTCTACGGGAAAAACACTTGAACTATAAGCTGAGGATATGATAATATTGTGTAAATTTAGCTTACCGGGCCTGAGAGGGGTTCAGGATTCCAGGATTTTTTAAAAACAGAACGACTGGGATAGTCCGCAGTGTTTATGAAAGTTAGATATTTCATAGCTCTTACAGCGTTACCGCTCGTTTTGCTTTCGGCCTGTTCCTCGGTAAATCAGGCAAAAAAGGCAGAGGGGGACGTAAAGGAGCTCTATTCCCTGGCTTTGTTTTATTACCAGGACGACTCCTTAAGGGAAGCTGAAGCCACCTTCAAGACGGTAATGGAATACTATCCGCTCAGCCCTTACTCGGTAGAGGCCCAGCTCATGCTTGGTGACGTGTACTACGCTCTGGAAAGCTACGAGGAAGCCCGCTCTTACTATACCACCTTCGCAACCCTCCACCCCTCCCACAAGAAGGCACCTTATGCGCTCATTCAGAAGGGCATGTGTTATTTTAAAGAGCTCCTGACAATAGACAGGGATCAGACGACCACGAGGAAGGTCCTTTTTACCTTCCAGGACTTTATAAATACTTACCCCGAAAGCCCTTACGTTGAGAAGGCTTCGGAGCTTGTGGTCTTTCTCATAAAGAGGCTTGCGGAAAACGAGTTCTACGTGGGCAAGTTCTATTTCAAGACCAAGAACTACAGGGGGGCATTGTTAAGGTTCGAAGTCGTATTAAAGGACTACCCTAATTCAGGTTTTTCTGACAAGGCCCTTTACTTCACGGGCGAGTGTTACAGGCGCCTCGGTGAGCATGAACTTGCCAGGAACGCCTACACGACCCTGGTTAAGAGATTCCCCGAAAGTCCCCTGGCAAGCATAGCTTCATACCGGCTCTTGGGCAGCTAGCCCTGCTCCAGGAATTATTATATCCCCTTTCAACCTTTCGCCATCTCTTCTACAGCTTCGTAAGCCTTATCCAGTGCCTCATCGAGCCTTTCGGGAAGTTTCCCTCCGGCCTGTGCCATGTCCGGCCTTCCACCGCCCTTTCCGCCTACGACAGCGGCGAGCCTGCTTAT
>JAUVFY010000084.1 GCA_030594025.1 Deltaproteobacteria bacterium
TAAAAAAGAGCGTCTTACGAAGATAATCGAATCCCTATCGAGGCCGCTCGAGTTCGCCTCAAAGGACGACTTCGCACACATGGAATCGCTCAAGGGGCTCGCTACACTCGTTGACAGGCTCTCAAACGTGGCCCTGGGGTTCGGCCCTGCCCACGGGCTGGACTCAGCGTTCAAAGAGTTGAAGGAGACCTTCACGGGCTTTGACGCCCTCGGGCCGGCGGAGAAAAAAGAGAGGGTCCTGAAGGGAATAGAAATCGTAAAGTCCATGAAAGCCGTTGAACCAAGCCTCAAGGAAGGGGCCGAATTAAAACCCCTCTCCCGGGCGGAGGTCAGGAAAAAACTAAATCTCCTTAAGACCCCGCTCGAGAGGCTAAAGGGCATCGGGCCGGGCCTTTCCGGGAGGCTAAAGAAAAAGGGGCTCACAACGGTCGAAGACGTCCTATACTACCTGCCTTTCCGCTACGAGGACCGCCGCCACGTAAAGAAAATCGGGGAGCTCAAGCCGGGCACTTACGAGGTCGTAACCGGGGAGGTCATGGCAATGGGTGAGACACGCTACGGCAGGAGAAAGCTCTTTGAGGTCGTCGTGTCTGACGGCTCCGGGCTTTTGAAGCTGAAATGGTTCAACTACAGGCTCTCTTACATGAAAAATAGGTTCAAGGAGGGCCAGAGGCTCTTCCTTTACGGTAACGTTTCGATCTTCGCACGCCAGAAGGAAATAATCCACCCGGACGTTGAGCTCATGGATGAGAATGACGACTCCATGCACATGAAAGGGGTCGTACCCATATATTCGCAGATAGAGAACCTCCACCAGAAGACCGTTAGGAAGTTAGTAAGGAGGATAGTCGAGGAGTACGCGGGTTCAGCCGTGGGCGGGGTCCCCGAGGATATTGTTAATGAGGCGGGCCTTATGGGGCTCGCTGACGCCTTCAGGGAAGCACACGCACCGGCGGATGCGGGCGGCGCGGCCGGGGCCGTGCTTGCAAGGAAGTCCATTACATTCGACGAGCTCTTTACACTCGAGCTGGGCCTGGCGCTCAAAAGGAGGAATACAAAGCAGGAAGGCGGGATAGCCTTCAAGGCCGCCGCTTTCAAATCCGCCGCCTCCAAATCCGCCGCTTCCGAATCCAATGATACGCTCGAGAAGCGTCTTCTCGGCCTTCTGCCCTTTACCTTAACGGCCGCACAGAAAAGGGCCATCGAAGAGATAAGAAGCGACATGGCCTCTCCTCACCCCATGAACAGGCTCATACAGGGGGACGTGGGCTCAGGTAAGACGATGGTCAGCTTCATAGCGGCCTTTATTGCCATAGAGTCGGGCTTCCAGGCGGCCATCATGGCGCCCACAGAGATACTCGTTGAACAGCACTACCTGACGACCCACGCTTACGCCGATGCCCTCGGGGTAAGGACAGTGCTTCTTACGAGCAGCACTCCGAGGGCCGAAAGAGTGAGGACGCTAAAGGCCATCGAGAAAGGTGAGGTGGACCTCGTAATAGGCACGCATGCGCTGATTCAGAAGGACGTTGAGTTCAACTCGCTCGGGCTCGCGGTGGTTGACGAGCAGCACCGCTTCGGGGTGGTGCAGAGGGCGGCGCTCAAGAAGAAGGGCGCCAGGGGAACTGAACCTGAAGCCCAGACAGGGGAGGGCCTTAGCCCGGACGTACTCGTCATGACCGCAACACCGATTCCGAGGACTCTATCCATGACCGTATTCGGCGATCTGGACGTTTCTATAATCGACGAGCTCCCGCCCGGGAGAAGGCCCGTTCAAACGAGGCTTATGAGGGAGAGGGACCGTGAGAAGGCGTACGCAATTATAAAAGGCGAGCTCGAAAAGGGCGGGCAGGCATATATCGTTTACCCGCTCGTAGAGGAGTCCGAGGAGCTTAGCCTCAAGGACGCGACAAACATGAAGGAGCACCTCGCAAAGGAAATTTTTATTGACTATAATGTCGCGCTCCTTCACGGGAGGATGAAGGGCTCTGAAAAGGAGGCCGTCATGAGGGCCTTCAAGAAAAAAGACATTGACATACTCGTAGCGACCACGGTTATAGAGGTCGGCGTTGACGTGCCCGGGGCCACGGTTATGCTCATCGAGCATGCCGAGAGGTTCGGCCTCGCCCAGCTCCATCAATTGAGGGGCAGGGTCGGAAGGGGCACGAGGGGTGGGACGTGTCTTCTCCTTGCCGCTTATACCGGCTCAGAGGATACGTGGAGGAGGCTCAAGGTCATGGAGCAGACGACCGACGGTTTCAGGATAGCCGAGGAGGATCTCAAGTTACGGGGTCCCGGTGACTTTATCGGCACGAGGCAGTCGGGCCTGCCCGACTTCAGGGTTCAGGACGCGCTCGGGGATTTGACCCTTTTAAAGAAGGCGAGGGAGGAGGCCTTTGGTTTTCTCGAGAGGGACCCGGAACTCGCTTCACCGGATGCCGCATGCATAAAAGAGGTCCTCAAGGCCCGGTGGAAGGGGAGGTTGGAGTTAGCGGAGGTGGGGTGAGATGCCTTGCGAAGGGGATGAATAACGGCATCCCCCTTTTCTAAAGAGCTTGCCCTGAGCTTGTCTCAGGGGGGGACTGAGGGGGATTAAAGATTCTTCCTTCCTCAACCCCGGGAAACTTTCCAGCCCCGCCCCCGACTTTATTGCGCTCCACGATTACACTGTGGGGCGCTTGGGGGTGGGGGGAATTCGCATCCGCTGCGGCCCCGCTCGCTCACCCGCCCCTTCCTGGAGCCTGTCCTGTGTTTATCTCAGGACTCTTCTCACCCCACCCCCCCCCCCCCGGGGTTTTGAGAAGATAAAAGGAATAGGGGTGAGATTTACAGAAATAAACCCAACCTCTCAGATAGTGTTAGTTCAACCCGATGCCGGTTTACTTCCTGAAAGAGAGGGTTGTGGATTTTACTAAAAAGTTGTATATTTCTATTGGTAATCATAAAAATGACTGTGCTTACCTTCCCTATGCTATTATATTGTATCAGCGTTAATTGAAATAATATAAAAGATAATATTAGACATAATTAACCATGGGAAAGCTGTTGGATGCTAAATATGTGTATGGAGAAGATATTCTTATTGCTTATCTCGATTTGTGCGGTACAAAATTTGTTTATTCCAAATTTGTGTTGAAACAACAGATCGAAAGAATTTCACAAGTTATCAGCAATGTCTTTGTTGCGCTTGATAATTTTTTTGGTGAAAGCAAAAGTTCCTTTTATGTCCACATGTATGCCGATTCAGTTATTATTGCTGAGAAAGAAAAAGGTGTAATTAAAAATTGTGCCAATAAATTTCTTAAATTAATGTTAAATGTTCAGTATCAAGTTCTCAATGATAGCGAATTCCTTGAATATAAGGATAAAGAGAATGATTCTAAGCAGAGGCTTTTTATGCCTACTCTAAGCCGTTCGCTTATAAAGAGAGGTAAATATTATGGAATAATAACGAAAGTATTTCAGACCAACATAAACGATGTCTTTTCGAACTTCAGTTTGATTGGTGGTTCTTCAATTGTGGAGATGGACGATAGCTTACAAGGTTTGCCTATGGGAACATATATTGATAACTCTATTGTTAATGAACTTGAGATAGAAGGAAATCGACTTATTGATGTTGAAGGAAATCAGCTAAAATTCATAAAACCACCTTCTGGCTTTGATGATTTACGAAGTATATTCTCATCAAACATTAAAAAGAGACCAGAAGATATTGATATTTGGGGCAGGCGATTGATTGAATCAACTGGTAATAATAGTAATTTCAAAAGTAAATTAATTCCTTGGATTGACACTATACAAGGCAGACGGCACTTTATTAATAAAAGTCAAAGTCGATGTTGCTAAACCCACTCATTTGATGTAGAAGAAAACTTCGTAGGTCGGGTTGAGCGGAAACGAAACCCAACAACTCAATCTTTCTCTCAGAGATTTTTAAAACACAAATTTTCTCAAGAGTGCGAAGTAGTAGCTCTAATACCCAAACCCCTCCTTCCTCACCCGCCCCACCCAAGACCCCGGTGCCGTGAATTTCACTTACAGTGCCCCTTTTCCGATTGACAAAATACCCCTATAAATAGAGAAGCTGTGAAACGTATACGCTTTTCATAGCCACGCAGGGTGGGCTTTGCCCATCACAATTGCCGGCACAGCGGATAGTCCTTTAGAGGTGGGCACAGCCCACCCTACAACCTCCGGGTGAAATTTTTCGCCCCTTTTGATTTGACAGACAATCCCCTGCCTGCTATCTTTTGCATATAAAAACAATTTCCTTTTAAAGCATTGCCTGAAGGAAAAAAAAGAAACATAAGGAGGTGTGGGACATGGCTGACAGGGTACGCAAGGTCGATTACTTCAAGATAACGGTCCCGAACAGGGCCGGGCAGGGGCTGCGCGTCTTCGATGCATTGAAGGACGCCGGGGTGAACCTCATAGCTTTCAGCGGGTTTCCGCGCAGGGGGCGGGCACAACTGGACTTTGTCCCCGAAAACACAGGTGCCTTCAGGAGGGCCGCCAAGAAGGCGGGGTTGAGGCTCGGTGTGAAAAAAAGCGGTTTCCTGATTCAGGGCAAGGACAGGCCGGGTGCGATGGCCGGGATATTGAAAAAGCTCGCCAAGGCCAGAATCAACGTGACCGCAGTAAACGCCCTCACTACTCTAGGGGGCAGGTACGGGGCGATCCTCTGGGTAAAGCCCAAATCTGTTGCAAAGACGGCCAGGGTCTTGCGCGCCTCCTGAACCCGTATCCAATTGTCTTCAGAGAGCGTCCGGCACGTCTTTAAAACACTCCGGGCTCCAGTCCGGTCCGTTGAACCTATCAATCAAGCTTGATAGCCCGGTAGGAGTTTGCTTTCAGAGGGCCGGGGAAGAGAGGGCGCACTTAGAGCTTTTAACCGGTAATCTTTGACCTACTAAAACGTAAAAAGAGTAAAGCCCGGACGCCGACTTCCCCATCAACCCGATTCAAGACCCCTTATTAAAAACCGGTGACGCCGGGAATTTCACTTACATTGCCCCTTTTCCGATTGACAAAATACCCTTACAAATATTAAAGTATTTTTTCTGATTTCTTAAATGTATTTTTTCTAATTTCTTAAGGAATGAATGGAATCCAATGGCAGTTGTAAAACCCTTCAGGGGGCTCCTGTATAACCCCGAAAAAGTCCCCGACATGGGGGCCGTCATGGCCCCGCCCTATGACGTAATAGGCGCCGACTTACAGGATACCCTCTATAAGAGGCACCCCAATAACATCGTTAGGCTCATACTCAATAAGACCACCCCCGAAGACAGGCCCGGTAGCGACAGGTATTCGAGGGCCGCAGGGGAATTAAAAAACTGGATGGATGAAGGGGTCCTTAAAAGGGACGAAGCATTGGCAATATATTACTACACCCAGGAATGTACCCTTACTGACGGCAAGAAGAGGACAAGGAAGGGCTTTATCGCGCTCGCAAGGCTCGAGGAGTTCGGAAAGGGAAAGGTCCTTCCGCATGAAAGGACCCTTGCCGGGCCAAAGGCAGACAGGCTCAACCTCTTAAAGGCCTGCAGGGCGAATCTTAGTTGCATATTCTCGCTCTACCCGGAGTCCGGGGCAAAACCCACGGAAAGGATACTCTCCATACTCGACGATAGCGCAGAAGGTGAGCCCATAATGGAGGTTACGGGCGACGACGGGGTGGTAAACCGCCTCTGGAGGATAACAGAGATCGGGGTAATCGAAAGGGTAACGCAAGGGATGCAGGATAAGACACTTTTCATAGCCGACGGGCACCACCGTTACGAGACGGCTCTTAACTACAGGCGCATGATGAACGAAGGGCTCGAAAATCCCACAGGGGAAGAGCCCTTCAACTACGTGATGATGTACTTTACCGCGATGGACACTGACGGGCTCGACATCTTCCCCACACACAGGGTGATACACGGCCTCGAGGGTTTTGACGCGGACACCTTTCTCGAGGTATGCCAGGAGTACTTCGACCTCGAAGAAATGCGCTTCGAAGACGCGACAGAGCCCGCAGTAAGGAAGGAATTTTTAAAGAGGATGGGCGAGGGCGCCGAAACGGAGAACCGCTTCGGCCTTTACCTTGCAGGCAAAAAAAGCTACTTCATACTCACACTCAAGACGATAAAACTCATGGACGAGCTCTTCGGCGACACGATAGCGGAAGTATACAAAGCACTCGACGTCA
>JAUVFY010000033.1 GCA_030594025.1 Deltaproteobacteria bacterium
TGCTTATAAACCCCCATACCAGTAGGTCCAGCACGGGCCAGTAAAATACCTCCATGAGCCTAGGCAGGCTCCTCTTGTAAAGATAGAGGTGGCGGGTGGCATAGGCCATGACCATCGATATTCTCATATAAACCTCTCCATGGGTTTTTCTTGTTTTTTCTTTATGTTAGCTTCGGATCAGGGTACTTCCCTGCATGTGGAGAATCCTTTCCGGTCTGAGCGATCTTTAAAAATACCTCCTCAAGGCTCTCGCGATGGAACTCGCCGACGACTTCTTTAACGCTTCCGGTTGCGATTATCCTTCCCCTGTCTATGAATATTATCCTGTCGCTCATCTCTTCCATCTCCCTCATGTTGTGGGAGGTATAGAGGATGGAAAGGCCCTTTTCGTCCTTTATCCTCTTAAGAAGGCCACGGGTCTTGTCCGCCATGTAAGGGTCAAGGCTCGCGGTGGGCTCGTCCAGAAAGAGCACCTCCGGGTCGTTTAAAAGCGCCTTCGCCAGGCACACCCTTGTAATCTGCCCGGAGGAGAGTTTTCTCGTAGATACGTCCCTTATGTCCTCAATCTCGAAGGTCTTCAAAAGCTCCTCGATCTTTTTCACGGGCTCCTCTACGGCGTATATCCTCGAATATACCCTCAGGTTCTCCCTCACGGTAAGCGAATAAGGGAGCGAGACGTAAGAGGAGGAAAAATTCACCCTCGACAGTATCTCTTCCCTGTGGCTTCTGAGATCCAGCCCGAAGACCCTTATCTCGCCTTCCGTGGGGGTCGTAAGGCCCAGGAGCATGTGTATCGTGGTGGTCTTGCCCGCGCCGTTGGGCCCCAGGAGGCCCAGTATCTCCCCCTTGTTTATGTCGAATGAGATCCCGTCGACCGCCCAGAAGCCGTTAAAGCACTTCTTCAGGCCCCGGACCTCGGCAACTGTGTTTGAGGTTTTGCTCGTCGAAGGATTGGTCATTTTCATGGGTTTTACTGAATTAAAAAAATTAAAATTAAAATTAACTACCTCTATCTTGCCACACAAGTGGGCCTTGTTCAATCCTTCCGGCCAAGATACACCGCTTTTCGGTGCACAAGCCGCCTTTCAGAGGGCAATTTGCCGGATGGTCGTTCTATGAATCCCGGTCGTACCGGCAGAAAGGTTGGATTTACTAATTGCCGTAGTTAAGCACAATCTTTGGCCTTGCCTATGGAAAGGTTTTTATGTATCATCGAAATTGATCGAAGAGGAGGCTGGCTTGGGCTTTTTTATTAGCTTTGAAGGGGTTGAGGGGTGCGGCAAGACCACACAGATGGAGATGCTCAAGGACCACCTCGAGTGGAAGGGAAAGAGGGTCCTTGCCGTAAGGGAGCCGGGGGGGACAGAGCTCGGAGAGAGGATAAGGGCGATACTTCTAAACGTCGAGAGGGAAAAGGAGCTCTACGGGGATGAAAAATCGATCGAGGGGCTCGACCCATGGGCTGAGCTCATGCTCTACGAGGCATGCAGGGCTCAGCTGGTAAAAAAGGTAATAAAGCCCGCGCTCGACGAGGGCAAGGTCGTTCTCTGCGACCGCTATACGGACTCCACCGTGAGCTACCAGGGCTTTGGAAGGGGGCTCGATATAGAGGCCATACGCTCTTTGAACAGGTGGGCCTCGATGGGTGTTGTGCCGGACATAACCTTTGTAGTGGACTGTTCTCCGGAGGTGGGCCTCAAGAGGGCCGTCTCGAGGATAGAGTCAAAGGGGGCAGGCCCGAGGGAGGACCGTTTTGAAAACGAGGCGATAGAGTTCCATGAGCGGGTAAGACAGGGTTATCTAAAACTTGCCGCAGAGGAGCCCGTGAGGGTCAAGGTCGTAGACGGGGAGAGAGAAATTGCCGTGATACACAAGGAAATATGTGATATTATGGAAAAAATAGAAAAAAAGAAGATAAACTGATTTTTTCATATAATGTCATTTCGAGATATCCTCGGTCACTCAAAACAGATAAATATACTTAAAAGGGCGATAACCGGCTCAAGGGTTGCCCATTCATATCTTTTTGCCGGTCCCGAGGGCGTGGGCAAGATGCTCGTGGCAAGGGCCTTTGCAAAGGTGCTTAACTGCGAAAACCCCCCGGGCAGAGGCGAGGAGGGGGGCGACAAGGGGAGCGACGAGGGGGTGGATTCCTGCGGGGCCTGCGCATCCTGCAGGGCGATGGAAGATGGGTTCCACATAAATCTGTTAAAAGTGGAGCCCGTAGACGGTGTAGTAAAGATAGACCAGGTAAGGGACCTCCAGAACGCCATGAAGTACCGGGTCATTGAAGGAAGGCGTGTCGCCATAGTAGACGGTGCGGATAAATTAATCAAGGCCGCTTCCAACGCCTTTCTAAAGACCCTTGAAGAGCCGTCGGCTGGCTCCATGATAATCCTTCTGACTTCTCATCCTGCGGAACTCCTTCCCACAGTGGTCTCCAGGTGCCAGAGGATAAACTTCGGGCCCCTGCCCGAAGAGACCATACGACGGGTGCTCGTTGAGAAGCTTGCCGGGGAGGGTCTTGGTGAGGAGGATGCGGAAGCCTTTGCAAGGGTCTCCGGGGGCAGCCTCGCAAGGGCCCTTAGGGCGGCAAAAAGCGGGGAGCAGGCAAAAAAAGTGGAGTTCCTGGAAAAGTTTCTCAGCCTGAGCCCGGGTAAAAACGACGAGATACTTGATGTGGCAAGGGAGGTTTCCAAGGACCCGGACGTTGAGGGCAAGCTCGAGTTTTTGAAGACCTTCTACAGGGACCTTGTGGTCTTCAACGAGGGAAGTGAGGGCCTCGTGGTGGCCGGCAATACGGCTCAAAAGGCAACCGGTATCGGATACCGGGGCTTCGCGAGGCTCGTACGCTCATTCGAGCTCATCGAGGAGGCCCACAGAAACATTACCCCTCCGCGCTACGCCAACAAACAGCTCACGATGGAGGTTCTGTTCCTGGGCCTCGTGGATTTATCTGCCCCTGTTACTTAGGGGTGGTTTTAGTCCGGATAACACCGGTTGATATAGAAAGGATAAAATCATGGTTAAGGTGGCAGGTGTGAGGTTCAAAAGGGCTTGCAAGATTTACCATTTTGACGCAAACGGAATTGATCTTGAAGCGGGCGACGAGGTGGTCGTTGAGGTCGAAAAGGGCATAGGTATGGGCTCTGTGGTATTCGCCCCCAGGGATATGGACCCCAAGAGCCTGCCCTACAAGTTGAAGAACATAATACGCAAGGCGGATACGGTGGACCAGGAAAGATTGCAGTTCAACTCCGAGCAGGAAGAAGAGGCCTTCTACATATGCAGGGAAAGGATAGCCCACTATGGCCTTCCCATGAAACTCATATGCGTGGAATACCTCTTCGATTCCAGCAAGGCCATATTCTACTTCACTTCCGAGACGAGGGTCGATTTCAGGGAGTTGGTCAAAGACCTTGCGCGCAGGTTCTATACACGAATAGAGATGCGCCAGATAGGGGTCAGGGACGAGGCCAAGATGACCGGCGGAATAGGCCCGTGCGGAAGGGAGCTCTGCTGCTCGACCTTCTTGTCTGACTTCGAGCCCGTTACCGTGAAGATGGCCAAGGAGCAGAACGTGGCACTTAACCCCGCCAAGGTATCCGGGGTATGCGGAAGGCTCATGTGCTGCCTCTCTTATGAGCGCGAGATAGGAGGGGACCGGGGCTGCGACGTTTGCGCGGTTAACGACAAGGTAAAGCACTCTGGCCAGGGCTCGGAAAAGGGGGCCGAAAGGAGATCTGAAAGGGGGTCCGAAAGGTAAGTGGCTGAAAATACCTTTTATCTCACCACCCCCATATATTACGTAAACGATCTCCCCCACATAGGGCATGCCTATACGACCGTGGCCACGGACGCATTGGCCAGGTACAAGAGGCTCAAGGGCTACGAGGTACTTTTCCTTACCGGCACGGACGAACACGGCCAGAAGGTCGAAAAGGCGGCCACAGAGGCGGGGCTCAAGCCCATCGAGCTCGCCGACAAGGTCGTTGTAAGGTTTCAGGAGCTGTGGAAGAGACTCAATATCTCGAACGACGATTTCATCCGTACGACCGAGAAGAGGCACAAAAGGGCGCTCATAAGTATCTGGGAGGAGGTCGAAAAGAGCGGCGACATATACCTCGGCGAGTACGAGGACTGGTACTGCACGCCCTGCGAGACCTTCCTTACCGCCTCCCAGCTTTCCCAGGGCAAGTGCCCGGACTGTGGTAGAACCGTTGAAAGGCTCAGGGAGGCAAGCTACTTTTTCAGGCTCTCCAAATACGGCGACAGGCTTATCGAGCACATCGAAAAAAACCCGGAGTTCATACGCCCCGAGAACAGAAAGAACGAGATCGTGAGTTTTATAAAAGAGGGGCTCAGGGACCTGAGCATCAGCAGGACCACCTTTTCATGGGGCATACCCGTACCTGACGACCCCTCGCACGTGATGTACGTATGGTTCGACGCGTTGACCAATTACCTGGCCGGCGCAGGTTATCCGGACGTGGAAGAGGAAGAGAGCTTCTGGCCGGCGGATGTCCACATCATAGGTAAAGACATCTTGAGATTCCATGCCGTATACTGGCCCGCGTTCCTCATGAGCGCGGGGCTGCCGCTACCCGGAAAGATATTCGCCCACGGCTGGTGGACCGTCGAGGGAAGCAAGATGAGTAAATCCCTGGGTAACGTCGTGGACCCATTCCAGGTCGCCGCGGAGTTCGGGGTGGACCAGTTCAGGTATTTTCTCCTAAGGGAAGTGCCCTTCGGCGCGGACGGGGATTTCTCCCTGGCACAATTGAAGGGCAGGATAAACGGTGAGCTGGCGAACGACCTGGGCAATCTCCTCTCGAGGTCCCTTTCCATGATCGAGAAGTACCGCGAGGGGCTTGTGCCCGAGCCCGCGGAGGCCAAAGACAGGACAGAGCTCGAGGGAAGACTCAAAACACTTTTCGCCGAGCTTCCCGGGCGCTTCGACGGGTCCATGGGTGAGCTCAACTTTTACAAGGCTCTGTCAGATACATGGAGGCTCGTAAGGGAGATGAACGGGTACGTGGAAAAGGCTGCGCCGTGGAAGGAAAAGGACCCCGAGACCCTATCGAACGTCCTGTATACTTTGGCCGAGGGTCTAAGGATAATGGCCCTTTATCTCTATTGTTTCATGCCGGAGTCCTCGGAGAAGATCTGGGCTCAGCTCGCTATCGGCGAAAAGATAGAAGGCAAGGACTTCGACAGCGGAGTAAACTGGGGTGGGCTCAGCCCGGGGCTTAAGATAAAAAAGGGTGCTCCGCTATTCCCGAGGGTTGAATAAGCTGTCCCTCCTTAGAAAAACGAATCAAAATTCATGACAGAGCATTTCGTAGATACCCACGCGCACCTCGATGACGCGAGGTTCGATTCCGACAGGGCCGAGGTTATAAAAAGGGCGGAAGAGGCTGGTGTAAAGTCAATTATAACCGTTGGATGCTGGAATGCGCGACAGGGTTTTCGAGGCGTGCCGGATATGGTGCGGCAGTACGATTCCCTGCGCTTCGCCCTGGGCGTACACCCCCACGATGCAAAAGACGCAAAGGAGGCCAAAGACCCGACCCCCTTTGACCTCATACGCAAGCTGGCAGGGGAAAAAGCGGTCTACCCCGTTGCCATAGGCGAGACCGGGCTCGACTACCACTACATGAACTCACCCGCCGAGGCCCAGAGAGCTTGCTTCATAAGCCAGATAAGGCTCGCAAGGGAGCTTAATCTACCCCTCATAGTCCATTCAAGGGAGGCCGAAGAGGAGACCGTCAGCATACTCAGGCGAGAGGGGGCGGTCAACTCCGGCGGGGTGGTGCATTGCTTCTCCGGAGGGCTTAAGATGGCCGAAGAGTTACTCGAGATGGGTTTTTACATCTCCTTTACGGGCGCCGTTACCTTCCCCCGGGCGGATAAGACCCGGGAGGTTTTGAAAGCGGTCCCAGTAGAAAGGATACTTCTTGAGACCGACTGCCCCTACCTTGCGCCCTTGCCCCACAGGGGCAAGCGGTGTGAGCCTTCGTTCGTTGTGGAGACCGCAAAAAAGATAGCCGAGGTTAAGGGTTTAAGCGTAGAGGACGTGGCCAGGATTACCACCCTCAATGCCCGAACCCTTTTTGCACTCGAAAGAAAAAGCGACCAGCAGGCGAAGATCGCCTACCCCATAAGGAATTCCCTTTACCTCAACATAACGAACAGGTGTACGAACTTCTGCACCTTCTGCGCCAAGGGCTCATCTTATACAGTAAAGGGCCATTACCTGAGGCTCGCAAGCGAGCCTGGCTTCGAGGAGGTCATAAACGCTTTAGACTCGAATCCTTCAGACTACGACGAGGTGGTCTTTTGCGGCTTCGGTGAGCCGCTCATAAGGCTCGAACTCGTAAAGAAGGTCGGACTTTATCTGAAGAAAAAAGGCTCAAGGATAAGGGTGGACACCGACGGGCTTGCCAACCTCGTTCACGGCAGAAACGTTCTGGCCGAGCTGAAGTTCCTGGACTGCATATCCGTAAGCCTGAACGCCCCTGATTCCGAGACCTACCAGAGGATTATAACGACACCTTTCAAGGACGCCGCATACCCTGCCATCCTCTCGTTTATAAAGGAGGCCAGGAACCATATCCCCAGGGTGGTTGCCACAGTGGTTTCAGTGCCGGGCATCGACGTTCGGGCCTGCCGAAGAGTTGCCGAGGACGAGCTCGGTGTGGAGTTCAGGGTGAGGGAGTATAACGAGGTGGGTTGACGTCTTTATGAGACAGGGCCTGAAAATTTCATTAGCGACCGAGATTACGGGGCTTCACAGGAATACACTTACCTACGTGCCGATAATATTTTTCGCCTCCGCAGTACTCGCCGCACGCATATGGCCCCCTCGCGTGGAAAGCCCCCTCACAGAGGACGGCCCCCTTCCGTTAGACTGACCTTATATTTCGGTCTTTGACACGGCCTTTTCAAGGTGTTATCTTTAGCTTATGTCTTTCAGATCGGGTTTCATAGCCATAATCGGCAGGCCCAATGCGGGTAAATCCACGCTCCTTAATACCATCCTCGGTGAAAAGGTGGCCATAGTTTCCGAGAAGCCACAGACCACGAGGAACAGGATCCGGGGGGTGAAGAACCTCGAGGGCGCCCAGATCGTATTCGTCGACACCCCCGGGATACACAGGCCCAAGGGGCTTTTGAACGAGTTCATGGTAAGGGAGGCCCTTAAGAGCCTGAAGGACGTCGACGGGGTCGTCTATCTCGTAGAGGCCACGAGGGGTATAGACCAGGTCGAAGAATACATAATTGCGAGCCTCGAGAGGCTTAAGGCCCCTGTCATACTGTGCATAAACAAGGTGGACGTTGTTGAAAAGCCCCGGGTGTTGCCGCTCATAGACGAATACTCAAAGCGCTACCGGTTTACCGAGATAGTGCCCATCTCGGCATTGAAGGGCGAGGGTGTGGAAGAGATCCTGGAGATCGTTTCGGGCCTGCTTCCAGAGGGGCCGAAGTACTTCCCCGAGGACATACTAACCGACCAGCCCGAAAGGTTCGTCGTAAGCGAAATTATAAGGGAGAAGGTCTTCATCTATACAAGGCAAGAGATCCCATATGCAACGGCGGTCTTTATCGAGGAGTTCAAGGAGGACACGGGAAAAAACCTCGTAAGCATCAAGGCCGCCATTAACGTCGAGAGGGATTCGCAGAAGGGGATAATCATAGGAAAGGGCGGGAAGATGATAAAAACCATAGGCTCAGCGGCAAGGGCCGATATCGAGAGGCTACTCGGGGTCAAGGTCTACCTTGAGCTCTTCGTAAGGGTCCAGAAGGAATGGACGAAGAGCCTTCGCTCCTTGAGGGAGTTCGGGTACAAATAGTTCCCCCCATACGTTACCCGTTTTTCGCGTCCGTTAAAGTTACGGAGAATTCAAAAAATATATTTTCAAACAGTTACGTTTAACTGACACGGATTATGTTATTAAGGTATTGAAGTCATGAAACCCTTAGTCGCCATAGTCGGGCGTCCGAACGTGGGGAAGTCGGTGCTTTTTAACAGGCTCGTAGGAAGGCGAAAGGCCATCGTCCTGGGTGAGCCCGGTGTTACGAGGGACCTGAATTACGCTGACGTAACGGAGTGGGCCAGGACCTTTACCCTTGTGGATACGGGTGGGTTTGAGCCGGAGGCAAAGGAGGGCCTTTTAAAGCAGATAAGGGAGCAGGCGCGCCTTGCCATAGAGGAGGCCGACGTCATAGTGCTCCTTATGGACGGGAGGGCCGGGCCCACGCATCAGGACAAAGAGCTGATTAGTATACTCAGGAAGGCGGGAAGGCCCGTAATCTACTGCGTAAACAAGATAGACACCCCCCGCCAGACGCGGGCCGTGGACGAGTTCTATTCGCTGGGGCTGGACTCGGTTATGCCCATTTCCGCGGAGCACGGCCTCGGTGTGGCCGAGCTCCTCGACAGTATCTTTGAAAGGATACCGCTTGCCCCGGCCGAAGAGGAGCATGACGAGAGGGTTAAGATAGCCATAGTAGGTAGGCCCAACGTAGGGAAATCGTCGCTCCTCAATAGCCTCCTCGGAAGGGAGAGGGCCATCGTAAGCGAGGTTCCCGGCACCACGAGGGACGCCCTCGACTCCCTCTTTGAAAGGGAAGGAAAGAGGTACCTTGTCATAGATACGGCGGGCATAAGGAGGAAGACAAAGGTAAGCTCCATGGTCGAGAAGTACTCCATCGTAAAGGCGATAAGGAGTATCAACAGGTGCGACGTTGCGCTGCTTGTTATAGACGGCGTCGAGGGGGTTTTGGCCCAGGATGAGAGGATAGGAAGGATTATTGACGAGGGCGGAAAGGGCTGTGTCATAGTAGTCAACAAATGGGACCTGGTGGAGAAGGATACCCATACGGCCCGGAGGTGCTCGGAGGAGGTACGCCGGAGGCTCAATTTTCTCTCCTTTGCGCCCGTTGTTTTCGTATCCGCCCTTACAGGGCAGAGGGTGGATAAGGCACTCACGACAGTGGACTGGGTGGCGGCACGCATCCAGGCACGGGTCCCCACGTCGAAGCTAAACGTACTTCTCAAGGGCTTTTCGGCCGCTCACGCCCCTCCGCCATACCATGGCAGGGCGGTCAAGTTCTATTACACGACACAGACCGCTACCGGCCCCCCGACGTTCGTTGTATTCGCCAATTACCCGGAGGGGGTCCCTGAAACGTACAGGAGATACCTCGTGGGCCGCTTCAGGGAGTCTCTGGGGATGAAGGACGTGCCCATAAGGGTCTTTTTCAGGAAGAGGGAATGAGCCGCCGAAGGCTGTAAGAGCCCGAAATTTTGAAGATTTTTATTGTAAAATACACGAATGTATGGGAAGATATTTAATGGTATAAAATGATGTATAATGGAGTAAAATACTTACAAACTTAAAAGGGACGGAAATGAACCAGTTATACAAGAACATAGCCATGTGGCTAATAATCATCGCCACGGTCGTACTCATGTTCAACCTCCTGAGCTACAAGCAGCCCACCCCTGACAACGTCATCTACAGCGATTTCATACAGGCCGTAGACAACGGGGAAGTCGCCGAGGTGACCATACAGGGGGAGAATATAATCGGGAAGTTCACGGACGGAAGGACCTTCAGGACCTTTACGGCCCAGGACCCGGAGCTTGTCACCAAGCTTCGGGCAAAGGGCGTTAAGATAGCCGCCGAGCCCGTTGCCGACACGCCCGGCTGGGGTCTCATATTAATCCAGTGGTTCCCCATGATTCTCTTGATAGGGCTGTGGGTATTCTTCATGCGCCAGATGCAGACCGGAGGAGGCAAGGCCATGAGCTTCGGCAAATCCAGGGCAAAGCTCCTTCTTGAGGACCAGCACAGGGTGACCTTCAAGGACGTGGCCGGCATAGACGAGGCCAAAGAGGAGGTCGAGGAGATAATAGAGTTTTTGAAGGACCCGAAAAAATTCACAAAACTCGGCGGCAGGATCCCCAAGGGGGTGCTCCTCATAGGCGCGCCCGGGACCGGTAAGACGCTCCTTGCAAAGGCCATCGCAGGCGAGGCGGAAGTGCCCTTTTATTCCATCTCTGGAAGCGACTTTGTCGAGATGTTCGTCGGAGTGGGCGCATC
Source organism: Deltaproteobacteria bacterium (assembly GCA_030594025.1). Lineage (GTDB taxonomy): Bacteria > Desulfobacterota > GWC2-55-46 > GWC2-55-46 > JAUVFY01 > JAUVFY01. The sequence goes on from JAUVFY010000033.1 coordinate 10,110, forward strand.
CCGTGTAAGGGACCTGTTCATACAGGGCAAAAAGAACGCCCCGTGCATAATTTTCATAGACGAGATAGACGCCGTGGGCAGGCACAGGGGCGCCGGACTCGGTGGCGGCCATGACGAAAGGGAGCAGACGCTTAACCAGCTCCTGGTCGAGATGGACGGCTTTGAATCCAACGAGGGAGTTATAATCGTCGCCGCGACGAACAGGCCCGACGTGCTCGACCCGGCCCTTTTGAGGCCCGGCAGGTTCGACCGCACGGTCCTGGTGCCAAAGCCTGACCTCAAGGGCAGGGTAGAGATACTCGAGGTCCACACTGAAAAGACCCCCATGGCCGATGACGTGGACCTGAACGTGGTTGCCAGGGGCACGCCCGGTTTTTCGGGTGCAGACCTGTCTAACCTCGTAAACGAAGCGGCCCTTCTTGCTGCGAGAAGGGGTAAAGAGACCGTTGAGAAGGTTGACTTCGACGAAGCCAAGGACAAACTCCTTATGGGCCGCGAGCGCAAGTCCATGATAATAAGCGAGGAGGAGAAGAGAAACACCGCTTACCACGAGGCCGGTCATACGCTCGTTGCGAGGCTCATCCCGGGCACAGACCCCATACACAAGGTCTCCATAATCCCCAGGGGCATGGCCCTCGGGCTCACTCAACAGCTTCCCATAGACGAAAGGTACACCCACAACAGGGAATACCTGATGGACAGCATTGCAGTTCTTATGGGCGGCAGGGCGGCCGAGGAGCTCGTTTTAAAGCACA
>JAUVFY010000221.1 GCA_030594025.1 Deltaproteobacteria bacterium
AGATGCCCGTAAACTCTTTAATCTCACCGGCACGGGCCTTTTTATAGAGCCCTTTACTATCGCGCTCTTCACATACCTCCACAGGGCACTTCACATAAACCTCTACGAATTCCCCGTCTCCCTCAAGCCTCCTGGCCTCGTCCCTGTCCTCCCTGTAAGGTGATATGAAAGCCGTTATGGTTATGATGTTGGCGTGTGTAAAAAGTTTTGCCACCTCGCCAATGCGCCGGATATTCTCGGTACGGTCTTCAGGAGAAAAGCCGAGGTTTTTGTTCAATCCGTGGCGGATGTTGTCGCCGTCGAGTATGTAGGCCTGATGGCCGTTCTCTAAAAGGGCGTGTTCAAGCTCTACGGCGATGGTCGACTTGCCGGAGCCGGAAAGCCCTGTAAGCCAGATGGTCGCACCCTTCTGGCGCATAAGCTTCATCCTGTCCTGTTTTGCAATCCTCCCGTGGTGCCATGTGATGTTCGTAGACTTCTGCTCTGCCATCAGCTCTCCCTTTTTTACGTATAATGGTGTGTAGGAGTGTTGAGTTAAAACCCTTTACTCCTCAAAAACATGGACCTTGCAAGGCGCCTTTTCAGCGAGCTCGTCAGCCACGGACCTGGAAAAATACTTCAAAAGCGTACTGGGCTTCCTTCTCACCGCTACGGCCATAGCGATATCCCGGTCCCTTATCACCTCGAGTATCTTTTCCACGTAATCGCCCTGCTCCATGAGGGGCTCAAAAGGGACCCCCTCTTCCATCGCCTTTATCTGAACACGTCCCAGTTCCTCGTAGCCCCTCTGCCTGTACTCCTTTGTAATTGCCTCGGAGAGCTGCATCGAGGGCTTGTCGCCGATGAAGCCTATGTCCGAGAACTTGTCGAAGACCTCGTTTGCGAGCTCCGTTTCAAGTAGATATAGTGCAATGAGTGACGCCTTCTCACGCTTTGCCGTCTCCACGGCAAAGTCCAGGGCCTTCTCAGATGTCCTTGACGTCGAAAGAAGCAGGAGTATGTTTTTCACTTTTTCCATCTTTTACCTTAGCACCTCAACCCCGGCCCGTGCCGGACTGCCGGGTTACTCGTCAACGTCAGTAACCCAGGCCCACCAGGGGCCAGTAAAATCGAGCCACGAGGTTAAAGACGACCCATGACGTAAGGCTCATAACCACCCCTGCTCTCACCATATCCCTTACGGTAATGAAGTTCGACGATACGGCTATAGCGTTTGCCGGAGTAGATAGCGGGAGAGAAAAAGCCAGCCCCGCGGGCACTGCGATGGCATAGGCGATGATGGTCGGGTCCATTGAAAACCTCCCGGCAAAACCTATGCCCACGGGAAGCAGTATGGCGATAACCGCGGCATTGCTTATCCCCTCGGTAAAAAGGAGCGTGAACAACGAGAAAAGGGCAACGACCATCCAGGGTCTTGTGACCCACTCACCGATAGCGGCGTTGGCGAGCCATGAGGCGGCCCCGCTCCTTTCGAGCGCCGTGCCGAGGACGATGGCGCCGCCGTACATGAGTATTATGCCCCAGTTAACATACTCCTCTATGTCCTTCCACCTTACGAGCTTGAAGATGAAGAGCACGACCACCGACGAAAGGGCTATCGTGGCCAGGCCTATTACCCTGCCCAGGGTAATCCAGGCGACGACGGTAGAGGCGAGCACCACTCCCACGGCATACTCATTGTAGCTCACCTTGCCCATGGAATGAATCTTCTTTGCCAGAAGCTCATGGGCCTTTCCCACACTCTCGATATCGATGGGAAAGCTCCTTAAAAGCACCGAAAAGCCTATAACGAGCAACACGACCACAACCGGGAAGACGGCCACGGAATATGTTACAAAATCCAGCGTCTGGCCGGTGGTCTCCCTCAGTATGCCCATTGCCAGCGGGACCCTTGCCCCGCCGAGGAATGTAGCCACGCCTCCTATAACGCAGCCCCAGGCAAGGCTCAAGAAGAGGAGCTTTCCGTAATTGGACCTGCCTGGTCTCAGCTCAAGACCCTTGGCTAACTCAAGCACTATGGGAAAGAGCATGGCGGCCACGGCGTGCTCGCTCATGAAAAACGAGAGCACGGCGGCCAGCAAGAATATACTAAGTAGAAGCCTCTTCGGGGACTCCCCGAACCTCTCCATAATGCCCAGCGCGATACGGTTCGAGAGCCCCGAATGCATAACGGCCCCCGCCAGAATAAACGCCCCGAGTATGAAAAATACCGCCTCGTTTCCGAAAAGCGCATATACCTCTTCCTTCGGCAACACCCCCAGAAGCGGCACCAATACTATGGCGAATATGCTTGTAATTGCAAGGGGTATCGCGTTGGACACCCACAGAATGAGGCAGGGGATGAAAATGGCTATCGCACTCTTGCCCGCGGGC
>JAUVFY010000208.1 GCA_030594025.1 Deltaproteobacteria bacterium
ATCGTCTGCCTCGGGGCCCTTGGCGGCTATTTCATGGGTACAAGGTCACCGGTTGTAAACGGCCCCTATGATCAAAGTACGACCGGCGGGGGCTATGCCGATGATGGGGGGGAATCCCCGCAGGCATATCCGGCATCCACACAGTCCATAGACCATGGCGAGGTCTTGAACGAACTCAAGGCAAGGCTGAAGGAAAAACCCGATGATTTCCAGACCCTCGCCCGGATCGGTGATACCTACTTCGAGATGATGAGGTTCAAAGACGCCCTGTACTATTACAAGAAGGCAGTTGAAATAAACTCTGATGATGTGGATACTTATAACGACCTCGGACTTACAAGCCATTACATGGGCAACCCCGCCGAAGCCCTTACATACGTCGACGAGGGGATAAAGAGGAACCCCTATTATCAGAGGATATGGCTCACCAGGGGATTCATAATGGCCTATGGCCTGGGCAACCAGGAAGAGGCGATTAAGTCCTGGGAGAAGTGCAGATCTATAGCCCCTGATACCCCCGTAGGCAAGGCTGCCCTGGATTACCTCGCTGAATTCACTAGGAGATAGAGAAGGTATTATGGACAAGGTTATTGCGGCGGCTGCACAGGAGAAACCCCTGTTCAAGGTCCTCGGGTCGAAGTTATGGGCATTTTTCAATTCCCTCAAGCTCACCATCTCTCTTCTTATAACACTGGCCGTGGTCTCTATTGTCGGCACGGTCATCCAGCAGGGCCAATCCATAGACGCCTACCTGGCCGAGTACGGCACGGAGTGGACAAGGATAATACTGCTCCTTAATTTCAACGACATGTACCACTCCACGTGGTTTACCGCGATACTGGTCATGGTGGCGGTGAACATCGTGATATGCACGTTGGAAAGGTTCCCGGCCAAATGGAGAACGCTACTTCGAGCGAAACCTTCCATTGACCCGGGCATCATAGACAAGCTTTCGAACAGGGACAGCTTTATTGTCGAGGGCTCTACCGAAACCGTAGTAGAAGGTCTTACGAGGGTCTTTAAAAAGAAGGGCTACAGGGTTCTGCCCCTGGACACAGAAGGTGATCCCCCCCTTTTTTTACATGCCTGGAAGGGAAAGATAGGACGCTTCGGTTCCGACTTTACGCACCTGAGCCTGCTCCTTATACTCCTTGGCGCAATCGTCGGGAGTCTTTTCGGCTACAGGGACTTCAGGGCCATTCCCCTGGGCGAGAAGGCCGAAATACCTGAGACCGAATACGAGATAAGGCTCGATAACTTCTGGATAGACTATTATGATACCGGCCAGATAAAACAGTTTAACTCGAACCTCGCGGTGGTTAAAGCCGGGGAAGACGTCTTTGCCAAACACATATGGGTAAACGAGCCACTTCACTACGAGGGCATCCGTTTCTACCAGTCGAGCTACGGCTGGCTCTGGGACAGGATAGCTGAAGCCGATATCCTTGCGGTAAAGAAGGGAGAAAAAAGAGAGCCTGTCGGTTCCCCCGTCAATGCGAAGTGGGACGAGCTTAAAAGCCTGCCGGGCACACCTTACTCTGTAAAGGTCGTTGGTTATGCCGCTGACTTCGCTTATGACGACGAGCTGGGCAGGGTCGTTTCACAGTCCGCCGAGACAAACAACCCCGCCGTAAGGCTCGAGGTTTACGAGGGGGACCAGATTGTTTCCACCCCATGGCTGTTTTTCAATTACCCCGGTATCTTTCCCGCAATACCAGGTTCTGATTACGACCTGATATTGGCCGGTTTCAGGGGAATACCATATTCGGGGATTGCGATTACCAAGGACCCGGGCACCAACATCGTATGGGCGGGGTCGATAATTATGGGCTTTGGTTTTATATTCGCCTTCTTCGTGAACTATAAGAGGGTGTGGGTAAAGATAAAACGGTCACCTGAGGGCTGTGAGGTGACACTCGGGGGTATGATAAACAAGAATCAACTTATATTCGAAAAGGAGTTCAAAGAACTCGCAAAAGCCGCAAGGGGCGGCTGCGGTTCGGAGGTGGAGAGATGAATGAACCAAAGGTAATAATGTCGCTTATGTTCTTCACCATGGCCTTCGGCTTTTATCTTATCACCGCCGTACTTTACATAGGCCACTGGGTTTTCAATAAGAACTGGGTCGGCCAGGCCGCAACGGCCATGACCTATATAGCGCTACTCTCCTCTACCATGTTCCTCGTAATGAGGGCGGTGGAGTCGGGCCATGCGCCCTTTTCAAACCTGTATGAGTCCATGGTACTTTTCGTATGGGCCATGACGGCAGGGTACCTTTTCATGGAGCACCGTTACAAGATGAAGGTGATGGGGGCGTTCGTGATGACCCTGGCCGTCTTCGCGATGCTGGCTGCGTCGATGCTTCCTTTCAGGTTCAAAAGCGTTGCGCCGCTGAACCCGGCGCTTCAGAACAAATGGCACTGGCTGGTAAACGCACTCAGCCCGCTGGGGCTCGAAAACTACGCCATCGGGTGGCTCGATTTCCACGTTTTTACAACTTTTATAAGTTACGCGGCCTTTGCCATTGCTTTCG
>JAUVFY010000128.1 GCA_030594025.1 Deltaproteobacteria bacterium
ATACTTACGGGCTTCCCGTTATTACGACCAACTCGTCCAACAACTACGGGCCCTTCCAGTTCCCGGAAAAACTCATACCCATTATTATACTCAACGCCGTGGAGGGGAAGACCCTGCCTGTTTACGGCGACGGGCGGAACGTAAGGGACTGGCTCCACGTTTCTGACCACTCGGAGGCCCTGGACGTTATGCTCCACAGGGGCAGGCCCGGCGAGACTTACAATATAGGGGCGAATAACGAGCGGATGAATATCGACATCGTTAAGCTCATATGCTCGGTCCTCGACGAGCTCTTGCCAGACTCGCCTTACGTCCCGCACTCCTCTCTCATTGAATTCGTAACCGACCGTCCAGGCCATGACAGGCGCTATGCGATAGATTCTTCTAAGATAAGAAGGGAGCTCGGCTGGGAGCCGCGCCACAGTTTTGAAACCGGGTTGAGGGATACGGTAAAATGGTATCTTGAGAACAGGCCCTGGTGCGACAACGTAAGAAAGGGCGAGTACATGGAGTATTACGAGAGGAACTACATGAAAAGATGAGGTGCGGACGATGAACATATGTGTGGTGGGAACAGGATATGCCGGGCTCGTTACCGGGGCCTGCTTCGCGGACTTCGGCATAAACGTTACATGCGTGGACAAAGACCGGGGCAAGATAAAAACACTCGGCAAGGGGGAGATACCGTTTTTTGAGCCCGGACTCAAGGAGATAGTAACGAAGAACCTCAAACAGGGCCGTCTCTCGTTCACAACCGACCTCGCCGATGCCATAAGAAAGTCCCTCGTCGTATTCATAGCAGTGGGGACCCCGTCCAAGGAGGACGGGTCGGTCGATTTAAGCTACATAGAGGAGGTCGCCGGGTCCGTTGCTAAGACCCTCAACGGCTACAAGGTGGTCGTAACCAAGAGCACGGTGCCCGTTGGTACCGGCAGCCTCATAAGGAAGATTATAAGCGAGGGTAACGCCGAGGAGGCCATGTTCGACGTGGCAGCCAATCCGGAATTCCTGAGGGAGGGCTCGGCGGTCGAGGACTTCATGAGGCCCAACAGGGTCATCATAGGGGTTACGAGTCCCCAGGCCGCGGCTATCTTGAAGGACCTCTACTCGCCGCTCTACCTCATAGAGACACCCTTTGTAATTACCGAATTAGAGACCGCCGAGCTCATAAAGTACGCCTCAAACGCCTTCCTTGCCATGAAGATATCCTTCATAAACGAGATGGCGAACCTGTGCGAGACGGTCGGTGCGGACGTGCATACGGTGGCAAAGGCCATGGGCCTTGACCGCAGGATCGGGCCCAAGTTCCTGCACCCGGGCCCGGGTTTCGGAGGCTCGTGCCTTCCGAAGGACACCCTTGCACTAAAAAAGATAGCAAGGGACGGGGGCTATGAGTTCAAGCTCGTCGAGGCCGTCCTGGAGGTTAACAGCCGGCAGAGAAGACTCATGGTGGAGAAGATAAAAAAGGTCCTGGGCGGGCTTTCCGGCAGGGTCATAGGGGTTCTCGGGCTTACCTTCAAGCCCAATACCGATGACATAAGGGAGTCCCCGGCCATAGACATCGTCCGGGCCCTTATTGGCGAGGGGGCCCTTATAAGGGCATATGACCCGGTGGGCGTGGAGAACGCCAAGAAGGTGCTCCCAAAAGGTGTAACTTACTGCGAGGACTCCTACGGGGCGGCCGAAGGAAGCGACGCACTCGTGATACTCACCGAGTGGAACCAGTTCAGGATGCTCGACATGGAGAAGATAAAGGGGCTTCTCAAGAGCCCGAGGCTCATCGACATGAGAAACGTCTATGAGCCGTCGGTGATGAAAAAGCTGGGGATCGAATACATCTCGGTGGGAAGGTAATAATTGTCTTGACTATAAGGCCCGAAAAGGATATATTTTTATGTTAGTGATTACGGGAAGACTTCTGGATAAGAGCGGCGGCAGTGCCTTCAAGGTCTTTTTCTGGATAGTCCTTCTGCTCCTCATCGGATATGCCGGCCACAAGTTAGTGCCTCCCTTTTTTTCTTACCAGATGATGAAGTACGAGGTGAGGTCCGAGGCAAAGGTCGCGAGCCTGTATACGAACGATGAGATAAAATCGCGGCTCATGAAGAAGGCCGTAAGCTGGAACGTACCCATAGAATGGCATGATATAAAGGTTGAGAGAAGACTAAGGCGTATCGACATAAGTTTCGAGTACGACGTTACAGTAGAATTCTATCAGGACTACAAAAGGACTTTTCATTACAATATAAGCGCCAGGGCGCCTCTCAAGCAGAGATAAAGCTGAAGCTTTTTAAAGGCGCATCAGGAGATTTAAATAAAACCCTTTAATTTAATCCGGCGAGGTTAAAAAGGGTGGGACGATGAAAAGGCATAACATCAAGGACTTTACATTCGAGGCCAGGGAAGAAAGTCTCCGGGAATTTGAAAAGACCTCCGCACGAGATCGCTGCGGAGGTTTTTTTATGTGAATAAAACCTTAAGGGGCGTGAAGATGAAGGCTAAGGTCGTTATGGACAGCCAGGGTATCGAAAGGGCGCTCGCAAGGATTGCCCACGAGATACTCGAGAAGAACAAGGGCATAGAGAACCTCGTCGTACTCGGTATCCCCACGAGGGGGTATTATCTCGCCATACGGCTCGCGGAAGAGCTTGAGAAGATCGAGGGGGTGAAGGTCCACTGCGGGGCCGTGGACGCAACACTCTATCGCGACGACATAGGGCTTAAAAAGGCCAAGCCCTTGAAGGAGATGGATATACCCGTGCCCATAGACGGCAGGATTGTCGTTATGGTCGATGACGTGCTCTACACGGGAAGGACCATAAGGGCCGCCATGAACGCGTTGATGGACTTCGGAAGGCCAGAGGCTATACAGCTCGCGGTACTCGTTGACAGGGGGCACAGGGAATTGCCGATAAGGGCCGATTACGTGGGCAAGAACATACCCACCTCAAAGAAAGAGGACGTAAAGGTCTACCTCGAGGAGACCGACGGCAAAAACGAGGTCACTATAATACCTCGCGAGGGTGACAATGAGGCTTAAGAGGAAAGACCTCCTCGGCATAGAGGAGCTCAGCTCGGAAGAGATAGAGCTTATACTCGAGACGGCTGCCTCCATGAAGGAGGTCTCAGAGAGGGAGATAAAAAAGGTCCCCACCCTGAGGGGTAAGACCATCATAAACCTCTTCTACGAGCCCTCGACAAGGACCCGCACCTCCTTTGAGATTGCGGCTAAGAGGATGAGCGCCGATGCGATAAACATATCGCTTTCCGCAAGCTCCGTCGTAAAGGGCGAAACCTTGAAGGATACGGCGCTTAACCTCGAGGCCATGAACCCAGACTGCATCGTGGTAAGGCATTCGGTTTCCGGCACGCCCCGCATGCTCGCTGGATACTTGAGCTCGACCGTTATAAATGCCGGGGACGGCTCCCACGAGCACCCGAGCCAGGCCCTTCTTGACATGATGACCGTTAAGGAAAAACTGGGACGCATAAAGGGGGTTAAGCTCACAATAGTCGGAGACATAGCGCACTCGAGGGTCGCCCGGTCCAATATCTACGGGTTTACGAAGCTCGGGGCCGTGGTAACGGTCTGCGGGCCGAAGACCATGCTCCCCCCGGGGATAGAGGCCCTGGGGTGCAAGGCCACCACGGACATGCAAGGGGCCATAAAGGACGCGGACGTTATAATGATGCTCAGGATTCAGCTCGAACGGCAGAAGGAATCGCTCTTTCCCTCGACAAGGGAGTACGCCCGGCTCTACGGGCTCGACCCGGTAAAGTTAGAGAAGGCCCCGAAGGACGTGATAATACTCCATCCGGGGCCGATAAACAGGGGTGTCGAGATATCCCCGGAGGTCGCCGACGGGCCCTGGTCGCTCATACTTAACCAGGTAACGAACGGGGTGGCCGTAAGGATGGCGCTATTTTACCTCCTCTTAGGGGGGATAAAAGAGGAGTTTAGTTAAAGTTAAAGTTAAAGCTTTATGGGTTCTAATATGACAGCCTATCGGACAAAAACGAAGGACGGTGTTGATGGCTAAGCTTCTTATAAAAGGCGGGCGCGTTCTTGACCCCTCGACCGATATTGACGGTCTCTTTGATATTGTCATATCCAGGGGGCGTATAGAGTCCATAGAGCCACGGGGAAAAGCTTCGGCAGAGGGATTTGAGGTAGTTGATGCAAAGGGCCTTGTTGTAATACCCGGCATGGTCGACGTGCATACCCACCTGAGGGATCCGGGCAATGAAAACAAGGAGACCGTCCTCACTGGGGGCCGGGCTGCAGCGGCCGGGGGATTTACGACGGTCCTGTGCATGGCCAATACAGAGCCGGTAAACGACAACGGCTCGGTAACGCGCTACATACTGAAGAAGGCAGAGGAGGCCCCGGTAA
>JAUVFY010000197.1 GCA_030594025.1 Deltaproteobacteria bacterium
AGCACAGGTGTTACGTAATAGGGGTCCTTGGCGGAAAGGTCCGTTATCCAGAGCGCAAAGTGGGCGTGCCTCAACTCGATCGCAACGCTGAGGACCTCGTAGAGGGCTATGAAGACCGGTATCTGCAAGACCATGGGCAGGCAGCCTCCCAGGGGGTTTATCTTGTAGCGCTTGTAGAGCCCCATGAGCTCCTTGTTCATCTTCTCCTTGTCGTCCTTGTACTTCTGCCTCAGGGCATTTAGCTGGGGCTGAATCTTCTGCATCTCCCTCATGGAGTTGAGGCTGTGCTTTGTAAGGGGGTGGAAGACGACCTTGATTATGCATGTCAGAAGGATTATCGCAATACCGTAGTTCCTGAGATACCGCTCGAAGAAGTTAAGCACCACGAGGAAAGGCTTTGCAAGGAAAGACAGAAATCCGAACTCTATTGCCCCCTCCAGCCCCACACCGTAAGAGCGGAGCCTGTCGTAGAGCTTGGGGCCCAGGTACGCGGTGTAGCTTATAACGCGACTTTCGCCCGGGTTAAGCTCAAGGGGCACCGAGAGTCTGGCTTGCGCCGTATCTATGGAGGGGACCTCGGTCTCCCACTCAAGGGGTGCATCCTTTTCAGGAACCGGGGCGAGCAGGAAGTATTTGTCCTCGAGGCCCAGCCAGTTGATTACACCCCTGCCGGACTCGAGCATGTTTTCGGGGTCCTGCCTTTCGACCTTCTCGTTTATGTGCCTTACAGGCCCGAAGTGGTAGAACTTGGTCTCTTCCTCATAGCTCGCGACAATAAAGCTCTCCGCGTCGCCCTTGACCCTGACCGCTGAACCGTTCGAAATTTTAAGCTCCGTTCCTATGGAATATTCATTGCCCTTAAAGATATATCTTTTTTCCAGCCTTATCCCTTCGGGGGATACCCATCTGAAAACAAGCTCCGCCCGGTCCTCTTGTCCAAGAAAGATCCTTTTTTTTGAGGGCTCAAAGGGGATCGTCTCGGGGATGCCCGTGGAGATAAACTTCGTTTGCAGGAGGTTTATGTTCGCAACCGTAGCTGCGATATCAATGGCGCTGGACGTCTCGTCCATGGTCTCCCTGTAGTTTTTCAGCTCCCAGCTCTTTACCGCCCCGCCTGCGTTCGTGAATACCGCCTTAACGAGCGGGGTCTCGACCGTAATTAACTCCTCTTCAAAGGGGGCTGCGGCCTCCGGCGCTTTTACGGCAACAAGGGGTTCTTTTGCCACGGCAGGCACCTCTTCTTCCGGCACCAGGGCGACTTCCTCTTTCTTTTCTTCGGCCGGCGGAGGGGGGAAAAGCATGCGCATAAAGTACGGGTAGAGCAAAAATACCAGGAGGGAAAGAACTATGGCTATCAACAACCTTTTTTCAGTTTCCATAACGGTAGTTTAATCCTTTTTTTGTTCTGGCATTTCTCTCGGACGGAGGAACGGGATCGTAACCGCCCGGGCTAAACGGATGGCAACTGAAAAGCCTCCTTACAGCCAGCACCGCTCCCCTTAAAACACCGTGCGCCTCTATGGACCCTCGTGCGTAATCCGAACAGGTCGGATAGTAACGGCAGGCCGGGGGCAGAAACGGTGATATGAACATCTTATATAAGCCTATGAGAAACATAAAAAGTTTTTTTGCTGTATTTGTCATAAAATCAACACCGGTTATAAAACTAAAAAAATCCCATCTCCGCAGGGGATGGGTAATAACAGTCTTGTTTGTGCTCTTTTATCCCTCTCTGAGTAAAAACCCCAGTTCTTTTTCTACGTCTTTATAGTCCTTTACGGTTGCCCCCTTCCGGGCCGATATCAGTATGTCGGAAGATGCGGGAAGACCGGGCTTGTTAATTCTAAAGAACTCCCTTAGAAGCCTCTTGACCCTGTTACGTCTTACCGCACCGCCGGCCCTGGGGCTTACGGAGAGTCCCAGCCTTGTTCTACCGCGCTCAGTGGGCAGCACGTGGATGATAAAACCAGCTGTAACGTGCCTTCTGCCGTCTTTTCGTACCTCCTGGTACTCGTTTGTCTTTAGAAGCCTCTCGCCTTTTTTTAAGGTGTGCTTGCGCACGACGGTCGGTGGGTTCGCCTTCCTCGGCCTGTTTATACCGGACGTGGTTTTTGCTTCTGGGCGGCGATCCTTAAATTAAAAAGTTACTTGTTCGTACTTACGGTAACGGAAAGACGCTTTCTTCCCTTGGCCCTTCTCCTGTTTATTACCGCTCTTCCTCCACGGGTGGACATCCTGTTCAGAAACCCGTGGACCCTTTTTCTTTTTATATTGCTCGGTTGATACGTTCTCTTCATGGCCTCTCTTTTCTTTTATGTGGTGGAAATCTTGCCGGTTACAGCCTCATGGGCATGACTATATAGGTGTATTCACCCTTATCCTTCGGCCTTAATAGACAGGGGCTCAGTTGGTCTTTCAGTAGAATCTGCATTGACTCTTCTTCCGTCGCTTCAAGAATGTCGATAAAATACCTGGCGTTAAAGGCTATTTCCAGAGGACCCCCCTTGTAGTCCACCGTAATTTCTTCCGTTGCGTCTCCTATCTCCGGGCTGGAAGAGGAAAGGACCATTTTCCCCTTGTCCAGGCCGATCTTTACTCCCTTTATCCTGTCTGAAGAAAGGATTGACACCCTCCGTAACGACCCCAGAAGGTTCTCCCGGTCCGCGATGACTTCCTTGTCGTTATCTTTCGGCAGAACCTGTTTATAATCG
>JAUVFY010000013.1 GCA_030594025.1 Deltaproteobacteria bacterium
ATAAAGAACATGCCTGAGGAGCTAAAAAAGGCCTTCAAGACCACCTTAGAGGAGATGGTGGATGCCGATATACTCCTGCACATGGTGGATATCTCGAGCCCGCTCTTTGAAAAGCATATAGAAACGGTCGATAAACTCCTCGACGAAATTGGCCTGGCTCGCATCCCGAGGGTATTAGTCTTCAACAAGATGGACCTCGAGGAGCCAGAGATCGTAAGGAACCTCTCCCTGAGGTTCGACGCGGTACCCATATCGGCAACCGACACGGCGACCTTCAGTAGCCTCATTAAAACCTTGCAGGAAAAACTCTGGCCCGGGGAGGTAGAAGAAAAAGAGGCCGTGGGAAAGGTGTGAAATTCACTTTTGTTTTCGGCCGGTGATTGATAAAAAAAACGGCCCATGCGGTACATCTGCATGGGCCGTTTGTACTTAGGAAGAGGACCTTCGGGCTATCGACCTACGCAAAGGAGGTTAAAATTTGTAGGTGAAAAGGTCCATTCCAAAGATAGCCTCTGAATCGTCGGCTAAATTGGCAAATACCGTGCTGCTCGTCCTGATGGTCAGCAAATCGAAACTCGGCTCTACGCTTTCGGCCTCTGTGACGGTCTCTTCAGCGGGCTCATCCTGGGACTGGGATAACGCGTTGACGATGAAACCTATAAGTCCCCCTACCACGCCTCCTGAGGTCTTTTCAGCCGCCTCAGCCCCCTCCTCCGCGAAAACTGGTGCAGCGGCGAAGAGAAAGACGAGAACCAGAGCGGTTGTGGCGATTCTCTTTAACATATGGGGCCTTCCTTCCGGTAAAAAAAACGTAACAATCGATAAAATCGTAACAACCATTACAACCGTAACTATTGTAACTTATGGGTAGACCCCTGTCAAGGAAAATTTTTCCGGACTCTAATGCCCTCTATTTAAAGGCCTATTTACCCCTTTTACCCTCTTTTCCCCCCTGGAGGCCCGAAACCTTTACACCCACGAGCCTCACATCCCTGGGGAACTCCACCTTTTTGAAGAGCCCCAGAGCGCAGGTCCAGATGTCGTTCATTGAATCCGTCAGTTCGGGGAGCGTGCGGGACCTGGTAATGGTTTCAAAATTCGAATAGCGGACCTTTATCGTCACGGTCCTGGACCTGTAACCGGCCTGCCTGAGCCTCCCTACGACTTCCTTTGTAAGCTCATAGAGGATCCCCTTGAGAAGGTACGTATCGCTTGTGTCCTCATCGAAGGTAACCTCCCTGGAGATGGACTCGGGTTCGTGGAAGGGGACCACGGGGCTCTCATCTATCCCCCTTGAATGCTCATACAGGGTCCTTCCGAAGACGGTCCCGAAGTTACGCTCCAGGTGGAGCCTGGGCACACTCGCAAGCTCCCCGACGGTATTTATCCCGAGGTAATTAAGCCTCTTTTCCGTCCTCGGCCCCACCCCCCAGAGTCTCCTTACGGGAAGGTCTTTTAGCGTACTTTCAATATCCTCTTCTCTTATTACAAAAAGACCATCCGGCTTTTTCATCTCGCTTGCGAGCTTGCTTAGAAGCTTGTTGGGTGCTATGCCCACCGAGCAGGTTAGGCCCAGCTCCTCATTTACCCTCTTTTTTATATCCCTCGCCATATTGAGGGCCTTTTCGAAGAAGTCTGTGCCCTTCTCTACCCCGACCTCCCCTACCTCCCCTACCTCCCCCACTCCAATGAACGCCTCGTCGAGGCCGAAGGATTCGACCAGAGGCGTAAAGGCGTAGAGTATATCCATGAACTCGCCTGAGACCTCTTCGTACTTTTCAAAGTCCACGGGGAGAAAGACCGCCCCGGGGCAGAGCCTGTAAGCGGTCCTGAGAGGCATGCCGGAGGTAACCCCATATCTGCGCGCCTCGTAGGATGCAGCCGATACAACATCCCTTTTTGCGGGGTCCCCTGCCCCGCCGACTATAACGGGCTTTCCCCTTAGCTCGGGCCTTCTTTTAAGCTCCACCGAGGCGAAAAACGCATCCATATCCACGTGTATAACGAACCTTTCTGGCATCGCTCTCCCCTCTTATAAAGTATATAAAAAATTTAATCAGCTTTTTAACTTATTTGCTCGAAACTACTAATCCAGTGCAAGCCGATAGAGAAAAATTTAACTATAGAAATTTAATCAACAAGAGATGGTAGCGTCAAGAAAACAAGATTTGACACTCCTTGGCCGGTTGCATAAAATCATCTTATCATGGCTGAAAGGGGAAAAATCGTTTTTAAAGGCTCTCTAACCATCGGGCAATCCCTTGTCCTAACGGGCGAGGAATATAAGAGCCTTTTACTCTGGAAGCCCCGGGTGGCTGAGGCGATAACGGTCTGCGCAACCGGAGCTGAACCTGAACCTGAATTAAAACTCTTCCGGGCGCGTGTGACAGGGATAGACGTGTCCGGCGCCCGGCTTCTTGTATTCGAAGAGTTCGGGGTCCTTAAAAAGTTGCCTGCAATAACGCTCCTCCAGGCACTTCCGGAAAAAGAGCGTATGGAACTCATAATAGAGAAGACAACCGAGCTTGGGGTATCAACGATAGTGCCCTTTAAATCGAAAAGGTCCATAAGCCTCGCCGAGCGCGAGGCCAAACAGAAAAAGGCCCACAAGTGGGGTGAGGTGGCGCTCAAGGCCGCAAAGCAGTCGCGAAGGCCGTCTATCCCCGAGGTCCTATCTTACCGGGGCTTCGAAGAGGCCCTTAGCGAGGCCCTGGGGGAGTTAAAGATAATCCTCCGGCAAGGCCATTGTATAAAGCCTTTAAAGGAGGTCTTGAAGGACCACGAAGCCTTTTCGAAGATTTATGAGGTCGACCTCCTCGTTGGCCCTGAGGGCGGGTTTGATGAAGATGAGGTGGAGGCGGCGGGCAGAGCGGGTTTTATCCCCGCTGGCCTCGGACCCCGGGTCCTGAGGACCGAGACCGCCGCGATAATAGGGGTTGCGCTGGTCCAGTACGAGTTTTCAGACTTTTCAGACTAAAGTACCTTCAAACGAGCATTTCCGGGTCGATCTCTCCCATTAGCTGGTCTTCGATGAACTTCCTAATACCCAGCCTGACCAGTTCCGGGATGTCATTGAACAGTACGGCCATACCCGGCTCGCAGAATTTTTCACTTTCGAACTGCACCCCGTTGATGACCTCACCGTAACGGAGTTATTGTCAATCGTTGGGTGATTGTGCTGAATAATCGCCCCATATTTCGCTTGTGCAGCCGGGTTAAAAGGATTAGAATGGCTCAATCGGAAAAAACCGGGGGGAAAACACGGATCTGCTCCCCGCCGGGCTCCATTCATTAACCGGTCTAAAGTAATATGTCCTGGCTTTTCCTTGCACTTTTAAGCGCCTTTTCCCTTTCCACGGCCGATGCCCTGAGTAAAAGGGTACTAAGGTCCACGGACGGAGGTGGGGCCGGTTCCACTGACGACTTTGTCATTGTATGGGTCAGAGAAGGCTACGCGCTGCCCTTTCTCGTTTTGGCCCTGGTATTCATCCCTGTGCCACGGCTTGACGGGACCTTCTGGCTCACGCTGGTAGTGCTTCTGCCCCTGGAGATAATAGCCTTGGTCCTTTACGTAAAGGCCATAAGGCTTTCCCCCCTCTCTCTCAGCATACCTTTCATGGCCTTCAGCCCGGTATTCATCATATTCATCGCCTTTTTCGTCCTCGGCGAGTGGCCTGACCGCTCGGGCGCGGCCGGGATACTTTTAATCACCCTCGGCGCATATTTTCTCAATGTGAGCGCCTCGAGGTACGGGCTCCTGGGGCCCATAAAGGCCATATTCAAGGAGCCCGGCTCGGTTCTAATGATAGCGGTGGCCTTCATATACAGCATCACCTCCACGCTGGGCAAGGTGGCTGTACAGCACTCGAGCCCGGTATTCTTCGGGTTCCTTTACCCGCTGGTACTTACCGTACCACTTACATTCCTGGTGATTTTCAAGGGACAACTAAAGGGCGTGGTATCGAGGCCCTCGGCATTCCTGCCCATAGGCCTTTCGACCGCGGTCATGATTATGAGCCACTTTGTCGCCATAAGTCTCGTGGACGTGGCATACATGATATCGGTAAAAAGAACGAGCCTCATTTTCAGCGTGCTTTACGGGAAATTCCTCTTTAACGAGGAGAAGATAAAAGAGCGGCTCCTGGGAAGCGCTTTGATGATGGCCGGGGTCGTGACAATAGTCTTTTTTTAGTTTAAAAACGTTTAATTTTCCTGAAAAATCTTGAGATTTCACTTGGATTGGCACCCTGGATGTGCTATAAGATTTAGCTGATGCAAGGGGGTCATTGACCCTTTTTTAAAGTCATTGACCCTTTCTTAATGTAACATGGGCCAGTTTAACTGGAGGTCCCCAGAATGGCAGCCATTGAACAAAAATTGTCCATGACGGTCGCTGATAACGTAGCGCGCGTGAGGGAACGTATGGAACTCGCTACCCGCAGGGCCGGGAGGAACGTAAGCGAGATAACGCTCGTTGTCGCTACGAAGGGCGTGGAGGTAAAGAAGATAAAAGAGGCCATAGCCGCGGGGGTGAGGGTATTCGGGGAAAACTACGTTCAGGAGGCCAAGGATAAGATAGAAAAGACGAAACGTCAGAAAGTAAGCTGGCACTTTATCGGCAACCTCCAGAAAAACAAGGCAAAGCAGGCCGTGGAACTCTTCGACATGATACAGACGGTCGACTCCATAGAGATTGCAAAGGAAATATCAAAGAGGGCAAAAAAACCGATAGACGTGCTTATAGAGGTAAACCTCGCGGGGGAAAAGACCAAGGCCGGCGTTGGGGCGAAAAACTTGACCAAACTCGTCCACCAGATGGCCAGACTGGAAAACATCAATCTGAAGGGCCTTATGGCCATTCCCCCGTTATATGAAGACCCCGAGATATCAAGGCCCTTTTTCGTAACCCTGAGAAGGCTCGCCGAGAAGATAAACAGGGAAAACATACCTGGGCTCTTCCTGCATGAGCTGTCCGTGGGCATGTCCAACGACTTTGAGGTGGCCATAGAAGAAGGGGCCACGCTCGTAAGAATAGGAACGGCGATCTTCGGTGAAAGGCCTCCGAAAAAAGGGACAAAAAAGGCCGGCTGAACCAAAAATGGGGGGGGTCTGCGACCCTTTTTTGTTCTGCGACCCTCTTTTATTCTGCGACCCCCTTTTATTCTGCGATCCCTTTTATGCATATGAAAAGGTGCTGAAATTACCTTGAAAGGGTTTTATTTTAATACGGGGCTTCCACGGGAAAAATCAGCGTACGAACTGATTTGATGCTTACAAAAAAAACCATAGGCTTTGTAGGTGCCGGCAACATGGCAGAGGCGCTTATAAAGGGGCTTATCTCTTCAAGTATTGTGAGCGCCGGGCAGATAATAGCCAGCGAAAAACGCAAAGACAGACTCGTCCACATGGCCGAGACCTACGAGATAAAGGTATTTAACAAGAACTACGAAGTTGCAAAGGCCGCTGACATAATATTCCTCACAATTAAGCCCTCAGACCTTCCCGAAATCCTTGCGGACATAGCCCCCGAGCTCACAAAAGAGAAACTCTTGATATCCGTCGCAGCAGGCAAGACCACCGACACCATACTCAAGGGACTCAAGAGCGGCGGGCTGCGCCATACGGTGCCCATAATAAGGGCTATGCCCAATATCCCGGCGCTCATAGGCTGCGGGGCCATAGGGGTCTTTGCCGGAAGCGGGGTGAATAAAGACCAGCTCAAACTTGCCAAAAAGATATTCGAGGCCGTGGGCAAGGTGGTCGAGGTGGGAGACGAGGCCCTCATGGACGCGGTGACGGGTCTCAGCGGAAGCGGCCCCGCTTATATCTTCCACTTCATGGAAGCGCTCATAGAGGCGGCCATCCGCAGGGGCATACCCCAGGAAAAGGCCAGGGTCCTGGTGATGCAGACGACCCTCGGAAGCGCAAGGCTCGCTATGGAGAGCGGAAAAGAGCTCGCAGAGCTCAAGGACATGGTCACCTCCCCAGGGGGCACTACAGTGGAAGGTCTGAAAAAACTCGAAGAAGGGAAATTAAAAACCATCGTGGACGAAACGGTGAAGGCGGCCACAAGGAGGGCAAAGGAGCTTTCCCGTTCCACCTGAAATGCACTTAAGGGAAACTCAATTTTAACCTTATCCCGGAGGAAAAGATGTTCATCATTTCAAACTTCCTCGATGCCCTTACCCTTTTGATAAACTGGGGCCTTACCATATACATGTGGATTATCATATTCAGGGTTATCGTATCGTGGGTGAACGCTGACCCCTATAACCCGATAGTGCAGTTCCTTTACCAGGTAACAGAGCCTGTTCTCTACCCGATAAGGACGAGGCTCCCCTATATCGGCGGCATAGACATCTCTCCCTTAATAGTGATATTCATAATATGGTTCCTACAGGTCTTTCTTGTACGCACACTGAGGGATATTGCCGCCTCACTCGGGGGGTCTCCGTTTTAAAGACAAATATGAAAACATTGTACAACGGAGGTGACGAATGAAGATAACCCCGCTTGAGATAAGGGCGCACAGGTTTAATAAGAAGCTCTTCGGCTATGACGTCCACGAGGTCGAGGCCATTAAGGAGCTGGCCGCGGAGGCCCTGGAAGAGGCCAAAAAAAAGATCTCCGGGCTCGAGGAGGGCCTTAAAGACATGACCGCGAGGCTTATCGAGCACGAACAGCGCGAGGCCATGCTCAAGGACACCATCACAACGGCCCAGAAGATGGTCGATGACCTCAAGAACAACGCAAGAAAAGAGGCTGAAATTATTGTTGCCGAGGCCCGCCAACAGGCCGAAGAGATCACAAGACAGGCCAAGAAACGTGTCAAGGAAATTCACGAGGAGATCTACCAGCTCAAAAAACAGAGAATTGAGCTCGAGATCTCGATAAAGGCCATCCTTGACTACCACTCGAGCGCACTGCTCCTTGAGGAAAAGGAGTCCGGGAAGGCCGACGAGGAAGCCGGAAAATTAAAATTCTTCCCCAGGTAAGAGAAAAAGGGGATGGGTAAAAACAGAGAAGCTTCCGGCCAAAAAAGCCGGTACCCCTTCCTCGAAGCATCCTCTGATAAAACCGCTCAAGCGGTATATATAAGGGTACAGGTCCAAACCAGGGCCTCCTGTAACTCGGTCGCAGGGGTTCACGGTGAACGAGGCGAGGCACTCAAGATAAGGCTCACCGCCCCGCCCGTCGAAGGCCAGGCGAACAGGGCCCTCGTTGAGTTCCTCTCCGGCCTCTTGGGAGTAAAAAAAACGCAGGTCGAAATAAAGGCGGGGGGGAAATCGAGAACAAAGAGGGTCTTGGTTAAGGGTATATCTTTAAGGGAAGTGGAAAGACTAATCGATGGGGTCATAGACCCCCCTCTTCTTTAAACAACAAAAAAGGCCCGGCGCTTGCCGGGGGGTCATGGACCCCTCTTCTTTAAGTGTCTTGGATTTCTTTTATTGAATATATTATTCGTTGAAGGCTTTAAGGAGCTTGGCCCTCGTGGGGTGCCTGAGCCTCCTTATCGCCTTTGCCTCTATCTGGCGCACCCTCTCCCTGGTAACGCCGAGTACCTTTCCCACTTCCTCGAGGGTGTAGTCCTGCCTCTCACCAATACCGAACCTCATCCTCAGGACCTTCTCTTCCCTGGGGGTGAGGCTACCGAGGACATTGCCGGTCTGGAGGGAAAGGTCCGTATCCACGGCCGTATCGGCCGGAGAGGGTGACTTTTCGTCCTGTATAAAGTCCCCGAGGGAGCTCTCCTCATCGTCGCCCACGGGGGTCTCTAAGCTAAGGGTCTGCTTCATGAGCCTCAAGATGCGCCTCACCTTGGCAATGGGTATGTCCATCGCCTCGGCGATCTCTTCGGGATTGGGCTCCCTGCCGAGTTCCTTTAAAAGCTGCCTTGAGCTGTGGAGCAGCCTGTTTATCGTCTCGATCATATGCACGGGGATCCTTATGGTCCTTCCGTGGTCGGCGATGGAGCGGGTTATGGCCTGCCTTATCCACCATGTGGCGTAGGTTGAGAACTTGTAGCCCTTCTTGTAGTCGAACTTGTCAACTGCCTTCATGAGGCCGATATTTCCTTCCTGGATGAGGTCAGAGAACTTAAGGCCCAGGTTCACGTACCTCTTGGCGATACTCACCACGAGCCTGAGGTTCGCCTCTATAAGCCTCTGTTTCGCCTCCCACATATTATAGTCGTGGACCTTTACCTCCCTTGCAAGTTCCTTGAGCTGGGCCCTCTTCATGCCGAGCCTTCTCATCACCCGCCTTATCCTGGCCTTTGCCAGCTGGGACTTACGGGGGCCCTTCTTGCGCTCCTCACGCTCAAGCAAACGCTCAAGGCGCGCTATCCTTTTTACGATCCTGGATATTACGTTACTGCTCAGGTTAAGCTCCCTTAAGAGCGCGTAAGCGCCACGGGGCTTTCTTCTTTTGAGCCTCTCAATCTTAGCCAGGATGTTCTCGGTATAGCTCTCGTCGAGGCCCACCTCTTCGACCTCTTCGAGGAGGTCCCTCAGGGAGGCCTTCTCGTCTTTAATCCTGTGGGCTATCCTTAAGACTTCCCTTATGGCAAAGGGGCTCGTAAGGGTGAGCCTCTTGAGCTCCTCTCTCGCCTCCTCTATCCTCATGGCCAGGACGATCTCGTCCTCCCTTTTGAGAAGCGATACGGCGCCCATCTCACGCATGTATATCCTTACGGGGTCCTCGACCCTTTCCACCTCGAGGGTTTCTACCTTCGCCGCGACGTTGTTTTCTGTCTGGGACATCTTCTCGGTGGCATCCACGACTTCTATATCCATCTCCCCGAGGGTCTCGAGGAAGCTGTCCATCTCCTCCACCGAGAAACTATCCTTGGGAAGGGCGTCGTTTATCTCATCGTAGGTAAGGAAGCCCTTTTCCTTGCCGATGTCGATAAGGTTTACGAGGCTGTTATTGCTGCTTTTGGTCTTTGATTTGCTCTTTGCCATAGAAAAAGATCCTCACGGTGAGTAAATGCTTATTTATATCATAATTTCTCCCTAATTGTCAAGTATAGCGCAAAAACAGTTTTTTTCAACAACACTGGGGGGTTACGGAAAACCGGCCATCGAGCTCCGGGTCTCTTCTTTTTGACAATCCCCGGCCTGCGGGTTATAATAATCGCCATCAAGAAAAAAAAAGGGGGAAAGGGCAGATTGACTCTCCGGGTCCTACTTACGGGCGGGCCCGGTGTACTTAGAGGA
The DNA here is from genome assembly GCA_030594025.1 of Deltaproteobacteria bacterium. Classification (GTDB taxonomy): domain Bacteria; phylum Desulfobacterota; class GWC2-55-46; order GWC2-55-46; family JAUVFY01; genus JAUVFY01. Next base: position 9,219 of record JAUVFY010000013.1, read on the forward strand.
TTAGATTTTTCGATTTTTCAGATTTAATAAAATTTCCTTGGGGGAGGAATTTTATGAACAGTAAAAAATTCGTTTACTTCTTCGGCGGCGGCAGTGCCGAGGGAAACGGGCGGATGAAAGAGGTCCTCGGCGGAAAGGGTGCCGGCCTTGCCGAGATGACCAACATAGGGCTGCCCGTTCCCGCAGGCTTTACCATTACCACCGAGGTCTGCGACCAGTACTATAAGAACGATAGAAATTACCCGGACGGACTCCGCCAGGAGGTGGCGGAAAACCTCGAGAAGCTCGAAAGACTCGCGGGCAAAAGGCTCGGGGACGCGGAAGACCCGCTTCTCGTCTCTGTGAGGTCAGGGGCGGCAAGGAGCATGCCCGGCATGATGGAGACCATATTGAACCTCGGGCTTAACGACAACTCCATCGAGGGGTTGGCCCTGAAGACTAAGAACAGGAGGTTCGTCCTCGACGCGTACAGGCGCTTCATCGTAATGTACGGCTCAACGGCGTTGGGAGTGCCCAGGGAGAGGTTCGAGGAGGAGCTCGAGTTTATCAAGGAGAAGCACACAAGACCCAGGCTAAAGGTGCGCACAAGAAGTATACTCGATACCGACGTAAACGAAGAGGAGCTCGAAGAGCTCATCCCGCTACTTAAAAAGGTCTACAAGGACCAAACCAAAATGGACTTCCCCCAGGACCCGACGGAACAGCTCTGGGGATCAATCGATGCTGTTTTCGGCTCGTGGTTGGCTGGGAAGGCCACTACCTACAGGAGGGTGGAGAAGATTACGGGGCTTCTGGGCACGGCGGTGAACGTGGTCCAGATGGTCTTCGGCAACATGGGCGACGACTCAGGCACCGGGGTATGTTTTACCAGGGACCCGAATACCGGCGAAGACATCTTTTACGGCGATATCCTCATGAACGCACAGGGAGAGGACGTCGTCGCTGGCATACGCACGCCCATGCACTTAAAAGACTTAGAAGAGCGCATGCCCGATGTATACGCGCAACTCTGTGACGTAAGGGGCAAGCTCGAAAAACACTACAAGGACATGCAGGACATAGAGTTTACAATCGAGCACGGAAAACTCTATATACTCCAGACACGGAGCGGGAAACGCTCTCCCAGGGCCGCCTTCCAGATAGCCGTGGACATGGTCAACGAAAAGCTCATCACCAGGGAAGAGGCCCTTTTAAGGATAACGGGTAACGATATCGAGGGGCTCTTCTATCCTGTAATTGACCCCGGTATCCCGCCCGATGAGCTGAAAAAGGAACTCTTTGCCGTGGGCATCGACGCCGTGCCAGGGGCCGCCTCCGGGCACGTGGTATTGACCGCCAGGGACGCGGAACAGTGGGCTGCAGAGGGAAAACAGGTGATACTCGTAAGGAAGGAGACCAACCCCGAGGACGTTGGGGGCATGCACGCCGCAAAGGGCATCCTCACGGCCAAGGGCGGCAAGACCTCCCATGCCGCGGTAGTTGCAAGGGGATGGGGCAAGTGCTGTATCGTGGGTTGCGAGGACCTTTCCGTAGACTATGACGCCAATACGATTTCCGTAGGCAAGACCGTAATCAACAAAGGAGACGAGATCACCATAAACGGCTCAACGGGCGAGGTCTTCAAATCGGCGCTCCCCCTTATAAAACCGGTACTACCCGAATCGTACAACACGCTCCTGAAGTGGGCCGACGAGGTGCGCACCCTCAAGGTGAGGACCAACGTGGACACCCCCTACGATGCGGAGAACGCCATTGGAATGGGTGCCGAGGGTATAGGGCTCTGCAGGACCGAGCACATGTTCTTCGACACCGAAGAAAGAAGATTCGCCATACAGAAGATGATTATCGCGGAGGACGAGAGCACCAGAAGGGCGGCGCTTTCGGAGCTGCTACCCTTCCAGAGAAAGGACTTCCTCGGCATTTTCAGGGCCATGGACGGAAAGCCGGTGACCATAAGGCTCCTTGACCCGCCGCTACATGAATTCGTACCCCACAACGAAGACGAGCAGAAACACCTCGCACGTGCCCTCGGCGTGCCCTTCCACCAGGTAAAAAGAAGTGTCGACAGGCTCTACGAGGCAAACCCCATGCTGGGCCACAGGGGCTGCCGCCTGTGCATCACCTATCCAGAGATACTCGAGATGCAGGTAAGGGCCATCATGGAGGCCGCCTGCGAGTGCAAGAAAAAGGAGATACAAGTCTTTCCGGAGATAATGCACCCGCTCATTATAGACTCGAAGGAACTCGAAATACTCGCCAACACCACAAGAAGGGTAGCAGAAGAGGTCATGAAAAACCAGGGCGTTAAGGTTGACTACCTCGTGGGCACAATGATCGAGGTCCCAAGGGCCGCGCTCCTTGCCGACAGTATCGCAAAGGTGGCAGAGTTCTTCTCTTTCGGAACGAACGACTTAACGCAGATGACGCTCGGCATGTCCAGGGACGACGCCGGAAGGTTTCTGCCCGACTACGTGGACGAGAAAAAAACCGGAATCCTCACCGACGACCCTTTCCAGTCTCTTGACCAGGACGGCGTGGGGCTCCTTATAAAGTGGGCGATCGACAAGGGCAGGCAAACAAGAAAAGGGCTCAAAGTGGGCATCTGCGGGGAGCACGGCGGAGACCCCCGGTCGGTTGAGTTCTGCCACAGGAATAACTTCGACTACGTTTCGTGCTCGCCTTTCCGGGTACCCATAGCCAGACTTGCCGCGGCCCAGGCGGCCATTAAATGGCCGAAAAAAGACTGATATATTTATAGAAGTCGCGCGCCATGCAAGGCCGATCGTGGGCCAGGGCCCTGCTCACCCCAGGGGAGGATAAAATAGTGAAATCCTGCCCTCCCCAATATATAGTGCTCACCTATTATCCTCCATACTCTCTATTGTATTTTTTTCTTTACAAAGTTCCAAAACTCTGCTACTATCTGCCGAAAAGATGAAGATTAAGAAGATAACAATCCAGGGGTTCAAATCATTCGTGGACAGGACTCAGATTGCCTTCCCCATGGGCACCTCGGTAATAGTGGGCCCCAACGGGTGCGGTAAGAGCAATATCGTGGACGCGGTAAGGTGGGTGCTCGGCGAACATAACGCCAGGCACTTAAGGGGCAAGGTAATGGAGGACCTGATTTTCACGGGAAGCGATACGAGAAAGCCCACGGGCATGGCGGACGTAATACTCACCCTTTCAAACGAAGAAGGCAACGCCCCTGCCCAGTACGCGAACTTCACCGAGATAGAGATCCAGAGAAGGCTCTACCGCTCGGGAGAGAGCGAATATTACATAAACAAGGTCCCGGCCCGCCTGAGGGACATCGTGGACCTTTTTGCCGACACGGGCATTGGCACGAGGGCCTACTCCATTATAGAGCAGGGTCAGATCGGTTGGCTTATAACCGCAAAGCCCGAAGAAAGAAGGCAGCTCTTCGAGGAGGCCGCGGGCATTAACAAGTACAGGCTGAAAAAGGAATCCGCCCTGAGGAAGCTCGACGCCACGAAGGCCAACCTCACAAGGGTGAGCGATATCATAAGCGAGGTAAAAAGACAGCTCAATTCGCTTAACAGGCAGGCAAAGAAGGCCCAGCGCTACAAGGCCCTCAAGGACGAGCTCAAGGAACTGGAGCTCCACCTCTGCTCGCTGGAGCACAGGTCCATGCAGGAGAAAAAGGCCGGGCTCGCCGGGCGGCTCGAGGAGATAAAGGACAAGGATGTAGGACTTTCCACGCGGATAAACTCGAAGCAGAGCGAGGCGGAGGAGATAAACCTCGAATACCTGAAGGAAGAGGCCGAATTCCAGGAGATAAAAAACAGGGCCTTTGAGCTCGAAAGGTTCATACAGGCCGAAGAGAGAGCCATGGAGCTCGCGAGGGTGAGGGCCGATGAGCTTATAAGGAACGACGAGAGGATCACCTCCGAGACAAAGGAACTCGAAACGCTCAAGGCGACCCTATCAGAAGAAGCCGAGCGTTTAAGCTCATCCATAAACGAAGGGGCCGGGCAGCTTGCCGAGGAAGGAAAAAGGCTCACCCAGAACGAGGCGGCCCTCTTGGACATAGCACGCGCGCTTAACGAAAAGGAGGAGAAGAAAAAGCCCTGTGAGGCCAGGCTCATGGAGGTAAAGGCCGGTCTCTCCGAGATAAAACACGCCCTCCAGGGTCTCAAAAAGGACGAAGAGCTCCTTGGCTTAAAACATGCCGAGGCGATAAAAGAAAAGGAACAGACCGAAAGGCTCTTGAACTCCAGGGTCGAGCCCCTCAACTCCCTTAAACAGAAGATCGAGGATTGCCGTGAAAGAAAACTGGCCATGGAATCTGAGCTCGATGGTGCAAACGAGCGGCTTGCCGGGCTTGAGAAACAAAGGGACCTGGAGGCACAGAGGCTTACGGAGCTCAAGGGTGAATGGTCGCAAAAGAGCTCGAGGCTTGCCGCCCTCGAAGAGATGGAAAAGAACCGCGAGGGAGTGGACGACGGAGTACGGGCCTTCATTCGTTCTGAAAACGGGGGTTCCGGGGTCCACGGCCTGATAGCCGATGTGATAGAGACAGAGGAGAGCTACGAGAAAGCCGTTGAGACGGTTCTCGGCGAAAGGCTCAATTATGTCATAGTGGAGAGCCAGAACGAAGGGCTCGAGGCCATAGAGTATCTGAAGAGCCATGCCTCCGGGCGCGGAAGCTTCGTGCCCATAAAGGACACGCGTCCTCCCATCTACCGCAAATTCGAACCCCCCTATGACACCGAGTCCAACGGCGTTACGAAACTCATAGGCAAGGTGACCGTAAAAGAAGGCTACCAGACGATAATGGACTACCTCCTCGGCGACGTTCTCCTCGTAAAGGACATTCACAGCGCCGCAAGCATCTGGAAGGGTAACGGCGTTACAAGCACCCTCGTCACCAAAGACGGAGAGATGATAGACCCCCAGGGCATTATAACCGGCGGGGACTCCAACGGCTCCAACGGCGGGGTACTTCAGAAACGGCGCGAGATAAAAGAACTCGCCCCCCAGATAAAAGGCCACGAAGAGGAGATCTCCCGCACGGAAAAGGAAGTACTCTCACTGGCGACGGAGATCCGCTCCGCGAAGACGGCCCTCGAGGGTTCAAGGGATAACCTTTACGGCGCCGACATGGAAAGGGTCAACCTGGAAGGTGAACTGAAAATAAACACCGAAGAGATGGAAAGGCTCGAGGAGAAACTTCGTGTCCTGTCATCTCAGATACTCACTATCCAGCGTGAACTCGAAGATGTAAAGGGAAAAACCGAGGCCCTCTCGAGACAAGCCGAAGAGCTCGACAAAACCTTGCTGGAAGCGGAGCGGACTACGGGGCTCCTTTATGAAGAGGCCTCCGGACTGGGAAGAGAAAAGGAAAAACTCACGGAACTCGTAACCTCCATAAAGGTGAAGACGGCTTCAATGGCCGAGCGGCAGGAGCACCTCGCAAGCCAGCTCGAAGAAAAAGAGCGTCTCCTTAAAGACACCACCGAAAGGATAAATGGCAAACAAAGGGAATTGGAGAGGGTCCGCACGGAGACGGGTCAAAAAACAGAGGAGGTCTCCCGTCACAAGACAACCCTCGAGGAGACGCTTAAGAAAAAGGATGAAGTAAAAAAAGAAGAGATACTCAAGGGGGAGACCCTCTCGGTCCTTTCGGAGAGGATAAAGGCTTCAGAGTCGGAAGTGCAGGGGCTTAAAGAGGAGCTACTGGGTCTTCAGGAGTCAAAAAACACACTCAGCCTTGAACTCAAGGAACTGGAGCTCGGGCTCGGCCATATTAAAGAAAAGATGATCGAAAAGTACGGGACCGACATAGAGGCTTACGGGGCCACGGCCAAGAAGGCCGGGGAACTCTCCGCAAGGCCCACCGAAGAGATCGACGGGAGGGCAAAGGAACTCAGGGAGAAGATAGGCTCCATGGGAGAGGTGAGCCTCTCGGCCCTTGAAGAATACGGGGAACTCGAAGAGCGCCACCGCTTCCTTACACAGCAGCAGGACGACCTCAACCGCTCCGTTGAGAGCCTCCATGCCACCATAACAAAGATAAACAGGACCACCCGGGAGAGGTTCAGGAAGACCTTCGAGGAGATTAACGAAAAGTTCCGCGAGACCTTCCCCAGGTTTTTCAAGGGCGGCAAGGCCGAGTTGAGGCTCTCGGGCGAAGCAGACATACTGGAGAGCGGCATAGAGATCGTGGCCCAGCCGCCCGGCAAACGCCTCCAGAGCATAACCCTTCTTTCCGGCGGCGAAAGGGCCCTTACCGCGATAGCGCTTATATTCTCCATATTCCTTATAAAGCCGAGCCCCTTCTGTCTCCTCGACGAGGTTGACGCCCCCCTGGACGATGCGAACATAGACAGGTTCAACAGCTTCGTAAAGGAGATGGCCAACAGGAGCCAGTTCATCCTTATAAGCCATAACAAAAGGACCATGGAGATGGCCGACACACTCTTCGGCGTAACCATGGAGGAGCCCGGGATATCCAAGTCCGTAACGGTAAACCTTTAAAAAATGGCCTTCAAAAACATACTTAAAAATCTTGCCGCAAAGACCGGTGCAATTGGGGCGGTTATGCTGGACCGGGAAGGAGAGATGGTGGAGCACTACGCCACCAGAAAGGAGCTGGAGCTCGACGCCATAGGGGCCCACAAGGTGATAATACTCAACATGGTAAAGGACGTGGCGTCTCGTCACGCCGGCTCAGGCCCGGTTAAGTCCGTGGGGATTACAACGAAGACCACGAAACTCGCGATCACCCCCTTGAAGGATGGCTATTATCTTCTTTTGGCCATGGACAGGACCAGACCCCTGGGCAAGGCGGTCCTGGAATGCAAAAGGGCCGTAACCAGGTTAGAAAAGGAGATGGGCTGACAGGTCCGGGACAGGTTTTATTAAATTAAAAGGCCCGTGAATTTTACGGGCCTTTTTTGTATTATAAATAGCCTTTTTAAACTTCAGGTCCGACGACCCTAACAGCAGCTCGACCCTCCCCCGGGGGTTTTCTCTGTCTCCCGGGGCCGACAGGGAACCGCCTCGAGCTTGCCCCGTGTATCTATTATCGTAAAGAGCCCCCTGTATGGCGGGCCTTTGAGCTTCTCGAGCGTGTCGGTACAGACCTCAACGGGTATGCCCACTGGGTAGTCGTGTCCGTCGTC
>JAUVFY010000154.1 GCA_030594025.1 Deltaproteobacteria bacterium
TCGTCCATCCACCCGCGCACAATATTTTTTACGCCCCTTAACACAGTTTTCCCTCCACCGGCCTTTAAATTAAACTAAACTAAACTAAAACCCCCTCGATAACGCCGGCACATCTTTCGGTGGCCCCCCTGTTCGCCTGAATGACCTTTTGTGCGGCCTCACCCTTTTTCCTTCTGAGCTCTCCGTCCCTGAGGAGGATAGCGAGGCTCGCCGAAAGGTCTTGGTGTGTCACCCTTACCCCGGCCCCCGCCTCCTCGAGCATCTCCGCCATGTAGAGGTAACTCCTTAGATAAGGCCCATAGACGACGGGTTTGCCGAAAAACGCCGGCTCAAGGAGGTTATGTCCCCCGATATCGACGAGTGTGCCGCCTACGAATGCCACGGTTGAAAGCCCGTACACCGAGCTCAGCTCGCCCATGGTATCGAGAAGCACAACGTCCGCACCGCTACCGCCCGCCCCAGAGCTACGTCTCACAAATTTTAGAGAGCTTCTGGTTAAAAGCGCATCCACCTCGTCGAACCTCTCGGGGTGCCTCGGGGCGATAACGAGTTTCAGATTTCCGAATTCCTCCTTAAGCCCCTTAAAGGCCTCGATCAAGATCTCTTCCTCGCCCGAGTGGGTGCTCCCCGCAACGATGACCATATCATCGGGCTCAAACCGTACGTCCCTTTTAAAGGCATCGACCTTTGCCGACTCGCCGGCAAGGGGAGTGAGGTCGAACTTGAGGTTTCCGGCCTCGACGACCCTCTCGGGTGCGCAACCTAAAAGGCGCGCCTTGCGGGCGTCCTCGCCGGTGCGTGCACAGAAAAAAGAGAGGTTCGAGAAAACCGGCCTGAAGAAAAACCCCAGTGTCTCGTACTTTTTAAAGGAACCCTCCGATATGGTCCCGTTTACGACTATAACCGGAATGCCCTCGGAGTTAAGTATGCGGACGATGGTCGGCCAGAGCTCCTTCTCAACCACTATGAACGCCCTGGGCCTCAGTGCCCTCACGACCCTCCTTACTACCCAGCTCATATCAAGGGGCATGTATATGAAGGTGTCTATGCAATCCTTTCCCTCCTTTTCCGCAACACTTCTTCCGGTAGGGGTCACGGTGGAAAAGACCACCTTCACTTCGGGGTGCTTTTCCTTGAAGAGCCTCACAAGCGGTACTACGGCCTTCGTCTCGCCCACGCTTACTGCATGGAACCAGACAACGCTTCCCTGTTTAAGGGAGTTCGCCTTCTCCCCGGGGATGAACCCGAAGCGTTCTGCGAGGCCTCTCCTGTACTTGTCTCCAAAGGCCATCCTCAGAGCAAAGTAGGGAAGGAGGAGCAAGAACACGACATGGATGACGATGTCATAGATGAAATACATAGAGTCTTCAGCCGGACCCCTTATAGTAATGCGAAGGTAGCGCCTTCAAGCTCGATCGGCCTTCAGGAAAAAACTGTCCGCACGGTCAGTTATCTCGTTAAGTCTGTCTTCAAGCGCCTGGCGTATATTTTCCATCTCAGCCGGGCCGGCCCCGGGACTTACACCGATTGGCTCGCCGCATATGAAGACCCCTTTTGAGAAGAGATAGGGCACTATAAAGGCATCCCAGCTGCTAGAGGTTTTTTTTTTGAAGCGCTGAAGGAAACGGGTATTATGGGAAGGCCCGTAGCCCTTGCGAGCTGGACCGCGCCCATTTGAGCGCGGTAGCGGGGACCCTGAGGCCCGTCAGGCGTTATGGCGATGTCGCTTCCACGACGTATTGCCTTCAAAAGCCCCTTCGTGCCCCCCATCCATCCACGCGTGGTCGAACCCCTGACGGTATTTATGCCCAACCCCTCGACGGTCCTCGCGATAAGCTCGCCGTCGCGGTGCTGGCTTACGAGGATGGTTATCGCATGGCCCCGGTAGGCGAAGGGCATCATGAGGAGTCTGCCGTGCCAGAAGGCGTATATGGCCTGCTTCCCCTCGGCCACCCTTCTCAGGTGGTTTTCGAACCCCACGTAAGTGAACCTCATGGTAAAGGCGATACCCCTTATCACCAAGCGGGCCACAACGGGGATAACGGTTGAGTGTATCTTATCTGAAAGCCTCTTTATCATCGGTCGATTAATTTAAATTAAACCCCTCCCTGTAAAATTAAAATAAAACCTTGTTAGGTGGCCATGCCGTCGTTCATGCCGTAAAGGTGCAGGGCATGAAGCCGGGCGTATTCGCCGCCGCGCCTTAAAAGCTCCTCGTGCCGGCCCTCCTCCACTATCGTCCCTCCGGCGAGAACGATTATCCTGTCGGCGTTCCTGACGGTCGAGAGCCTGTGGGCTATGACAAAGGTCGTCCGGCCCTCCATCAGGTTCACAAGGCCCTTCTGCACCTCTATCTCGGATTCGGTATCCAGGCTGGAGGTGGCCTCGTCCATGATGAGTATCGGGGCGTTCTTTAAGATGGCCCTGGCAATGGATATCCTCTGCCTCTCCCCTCCGGAAAGCCTCACCCCCCCCTCTCCTATAACGCCCATATAGCCGTGGTGGAGCTTTTTTATGAACCCGTGAGCGTTGGCGGCCTCGGCGGCCTTTATTACCTCTTCGTCAGCTCTTTCGGGGTCACCGTACGCGATGTTTCCTTTTATCGTGTCATTGAAGAGCACTACCTGCTGGGAGACTATGGATATATTGGACCTCAAAGAGGTGAGGCTGAGCTCCCTTATGTCCTTACCGTCGATAAGTATCTCGCCGCCGGTTACGTCGTAGAACCTGGGAAGCAGGTTTATGAAGGTGGTCTTGCCCGTCCCGCTCGCGCCCACTATCGCAATGTGGCTTCCTTTTTTTACCTTGAGGTTTATCTCTTTCAATACGGTCTTATTGCCGTATCTGAACGATACGTTGTTGAACTCTATCGAATCGGTTAAACCCCTGAGTTCCTCTGCCTGCTCTTCCCGGGGCTCCCCGGGGGTGTCCATTACCTCGAAGACCCGTGTTGCCGCGGCCAGGCCCTGCTGCAGGTTAAGGTGCACCCCGTTAAGGGTCCTTATGGGCTGGTATAGCATGACCGCCGCCGCGAAGAAAGAAATAAAATCCTCGGGCTTCAAGGTGCCGCTAGTTATCCTGTACGCCGCATACCATATGGTCGCCGCGAAGCCTACGGTGCCGAGGACCTCTATAAGGGGAGAGGAAATGGCGCGGACCTTTATGGTCTTGAGCCTGTAGTTCGCAAACCTCTCGTTCTCTTTGGAGAACCTTCCCGACTCGTACCCTTCCATGCCGAAGGCCTTTACTATCCTCACCCCCCCGATGGCTTCGTGAAGGAGCGAGGTAAGCACACCCATCGTGACCTGCCCCTTTCTCGATATACTCTTGACCCTTCTTCCGAACTTTATCATGGGCCAGACGGTCAAGGGGAAGACTACGGCCGAGATAAGGGCGAGCTTCCAATCCATGCTCGCTATCACGGCGGCAAGCACTGCTATCGTGAGGGTCTGCCTCAGGGCTACTGCCAGCGTGTTCGAGGTCGTCTTCTGGAGCAGGGTTACGTCGTTTGTAAGGCGTGAGGTCAAAGTTCCGGTGGGGTTGGAGCTGAAATAACCTACCGGAAGCCTCAGGATGTGCTCGTAGAGTTTCCTCCTCAGGTCCGTTACCACCCTCTGGCCCACGTAACCCATGTAGTAGGTGTTGCCGTAA
>JAUVFY010000164.1 GCA_030594025.1 Deltaproteobacteria bacterium
TCCTCTGTCGGTGAGGAAGCGCCCGAGCTGTGGAAGAAGTTCAGCGACTGGTACGGCAGCGTTTTCAAAGAAGGCGCCCTCTCCGAGAGGGAGAAGGCACTTATAGGGCTCGCCGTATCCCACGCAGTTCAGTGCCCGTACTGTATCGATTCTTTTACCAAAAGCTCCCTGGAGAAGGGCTCGAGCCCCGAGCAGATGACCGAGGCCGTACATGTGGCCTCTGCCATCAGAGGCGGGGCATCGCTCATCCACGGGGTGCAGATGAAGAAGATAATCGAAAAGATAGGGATGTAGATGAACGCCGTTGAAAGATTGGAATTAAGGGGGTTCGACGAGGCGCTCAAGACCTCCAGGCTTTATCCCCTTACGGCCCAGGGTATAACTACGTTACAGGTAAACGTGGGACGCCTGTGCAACCAGTCCTGCCGCCACTGCCACGTTGATGCCGGTCCCGAGAGGGTCGAGGTCATGAAAAGGGATACCATGGAGTCGTGCCTCAATGCCGTCAAGGAGGCAGGCTTTATAACCGTGGATGTAACAGGCGGCGCACCGGAGATGAACCCCGATTACAGGTGGTTCATTGGGAGGCTTACGAATCTAGGGTGCCACGTGAAGACCCGCACCAATTTAACCATACTTCTTGAGAGAGGTTATGAGGACATCCCCGACTTATGGGCGCAAAGGTCGGTTGAGGTTGTCTGCTCCCTGCCGTATTATCTTGAGAGAATGACCGACAGGCAGAGGGGAAACGGGGTTTTCAGCGGTTCTATAAAGGCCCTAAGGGCGCTTAACCGGCGGGGATACGGAGTGGAAGGGACGGGGCTTGTCGTAAACTTGGTCTACAACCCGGCGGGAGCTTTTCTCCCGCCTTCACAGAAGGGGATCGAGGCGGACTTTAAAAGGGAGCTTAAAGACCGTTACGGCGTAAGTTTTTCAAACCTCTATTCCATAACGAACATGCCTGTGGGCAGGTTTTTAAAATTCCTTAACAGTTCGGGCAATCTCGCCTTTTACATGGATCGGCTCGTCTCCTCCTATAACGCCCAGGCCGCGGAAAGTGTGATGTGCAGGAACACACTGAGTGTCGGTTGGGACGGCTCGCTCTATGACTGTGACTTCAACCAGATGCTGGGGCTTAAGTGCGGCTGGGGGGCCCCGGATAACATCGAGGATTTTGATATAAAGAAGCTTAACACCCGCAGGGTAGTTACCGGCCCACACTGCTACGGTTGCACTGCAGGAGCCGGCTCAAGCTGCACAGGGGAGGTTGCTAATTGACGATCGAACTTTTCTCCTTTGAAATAATTCCCCCGAAACTGGATCTGTAAAAACCCACAAGGAAAACCGATTTGGAGAAATAAAAAAGCAGCAGGAAAATTCCTGCCGCTTGCCCGGGACCTTTTTTATTTATTTTCCGGTAACGCTTTGGCTTTAGTGGTGATAGGCCTCTTCTACGTGGAAGAAGCTATCTACCTCTTTTTCGAGGTATGTCGCAATATCAGAGGTAGAAACAATACCGGCAAGTTTACCGTCCTCAAGAACAGGCAACCTGCGGACCTTGTTTTCGGCCATGATATTGGAGGCCTCGAATGTATCTGTTTCAGGTTTTACCGATACGATATCGGTCTTCATTATCTCGCTCACCTTTACCCCGTCAGGGTCTTTGCCGTTTCTCGCAAGCCAACAAGTAATGTCCCTGTCAGTAAGTACTCCCCTCAAGAACTCACCATTTGTGATGAGCAGACACCCTATCTTCTCCTCATCCATCCTCTTTGCGGCTTCCCTTAGACTGGCTTCCGGGGGTAGGGTCACGAGTGTTTTCTGCATTATCTCTCTTACTAGCATCGCGAACACCCCCCTTTTAAAAGGCCCCAGAACTTATCCCTTTTTCTGCTTCTAATTTTATTATAAATCCAAAAAAAACCCCTGTCAAGGCCCACTTTCGGGGGATGGAAAACCATTGACACCCATTTTACAATCCGATAGCATGGATTGAGCCTGCGGTTGAAACCAGCTGGAAACGAGGGCAATTTAAGATGCGTATAGCGATCTTAGGAGGCACCTTCAATCCTGTACATTACGGCCACCTGAGGGCCGCCGAAGAGGTCAGAGAACTCCTGGACCTCTCGCGCGTGCTCTTTATACCCGTTTGCCTTCCACCGCACAAGGGCGACGGGGAGGTGATCGACGCCATGGACCGCCTCGAGATGGTAAGGCTTGCCGTAAAGGATAACGAGTTCTTCGAGGTCTCCGACATGGAGATAAAAAGGGGCGGAAGGTCTTTTACAATTGATACCCTTGAGGAACTGAAAAATGTCGAAACCACCATTATTGTGGGTGCCGACTCCTTTAGCGAGATAACCACGTGGCGCGCATATGAGAAGCTATTTACCGTTGCGGACTTTGCCGTAGTGCCGAGGCCGGGGTACCAGGAAAAGAAGATGGAAGAGGCCCTTCCTGTTGAATTGGCGGAAAAGTTCTGCTATGATGGGATATTAAAGGCTTACGTGAGTACATACGGTCGCAACGTAAGATTCGTTGACACAACGCTCTTCGATATATCCTCGTCCGAGATAAGGAGGCGGATAAGAACTGGACTGTCTATTAAATACCTCGTGCCTCCCGCGGTTGAGGAGTATGTTATGGAAAAAGGCATCTACAAATAACTCTTTTCATCGCACTTTGTGATACGGGACGGGTGTGTTTTCCCGATTGTCATAAAAGTAAGTTTTTGAGATGGAAAAGGAGATAAGCTAAACTGGATTCCAGAAAAAAGGCCCTTGAGATAGCGAGGCTTGCAAGGGAGAAGAAGGCCGACAAACCGGTTCTTCTCGACATAAAAGAGCTCTCTTCGGTTGCGGACTATCTTCTTGTATGCGGCGGTGAGTCCGAGAGACAGGTCAAGGCGATAGCCACAAACGTGGGGGAGGGGCTCAAAAAGAATAAACAGCGTCCCCTGGGTCTGGAGGGGATGGAACTCGGGCGCTGGATACTAATGGATTACGGCGATGTGGTGGCCCACATCTTCCTTGAGGGGGTTCGGGCCTTCTATGACCTGGAAGGGCTCTGGGTAGACGCACCCGAGGTTAGGCTCGAATCTGAGGGGATTAGAAAGGCTGAAGGAGAGTCAGTTAAGGGATAGCCGTGGGCCCTTAACTCAGGGCAGGGACGCCGTAACTGGATCAATTGAAGATTGCCTTTATCTGCGTAGGCAGTATCAAAAAGGGTTATGTAAAGGAAGGGTTGAGGGAGTACCTGGAAAGAATTGAGAGGTACTGTCCCGTAGAGCTCGTCGAGGTAAAGGAAGAACCTTACACGAAAAAAGGCCCCCGCCCAGGGGGACTCAAAAAAGAGGCCGTAAGGATACTTTCGAGGGTTGGCATAAGCGACTACAAATGCGTTTTATCGGAGGATGGGGCCGGGAGCAGGTTATTTAAATCTGAGGGTTTTGCCAGGTTCA